>DJRS01000186.1:2165-3823 GCA_002440145.1 Verrucomicrobia bacterium UBA6354 | reverse complement strand
AGGAGAAGACGGCGCGGCTCATCGCGTGCCTGCGCGACATGAACGACGCGCTGAAGATCCCGCACTGCATCCGCCACTACGGCGCGGACAGCTATCCGTGCGAGCAGGGGTTCGTGCCGGAGGACGTCTTCAAGGCGCGTCTGCACACGATCGCAACCAATGCGCTTGCGGACGCGTGCACGCTCACGAATCCGCGCAAGCCGACGGTCGAGGACATGGAAAAGCTCCTCGCGTGCTGCTACTACGACACGGAAGTCGACTTCTAAAGACCGCGGCGCGTCGCGCCAATCATGGATACGCGAAAAAGGCTCATTCTGCTTGGCGCGACGGGCTCGATCGGGCGCAGCGCGGCGGCGGTTGTACGGGAACACCCGGAGGCGTTCCGGATCGTCGCCGTCGCGGCGCTCCATTCCAAAGCGGCGTGCGAGGCGCTCGGGGTCGAATTCGGTGCGCGCGCCTATACGGGCGTTGACGCCGCGGTGCGCGCCGTGGAGGAGAATGACGCGGACATCTGCCTTGTCGCGACGGTGGGGCTGAGCGGACTTCGGCCGACCCTGCTGGCGATCGAGAAGGGGATGTCCATCGCCCTCGCGACGAAGGAGGTCATGGTCATGGCGGGGGAATTCGTCACGGCCGCGGCGCGTCGCAAGGGCGTGCGCTTTCTGCCGGTGGACAGCGAACATTCGGCGATTTTCCAGTGTTTGCAGGGCGGCGGGACGATCGACCGTCTGATTCTGACGGCTTCGGGCGGGCCTTTTCTCGACGCGCCCGCCGATCTGGCGTCCGTCACGCCGGCGCAGGCGTTGAACCATCCGCGCTGGAAGATGGGTCCGAAGGTCACCGTCGATTCCGCCACCATGATGAACAAGGGCTTCGAAGTGCTGGAAGCGCGCTGGCTTTTCGACGTGCCGGTGGATCGTATCGACATTCTGGTGCATCCGGAAAGCGTCGTCCATTCGCTGGTGACGTTCGTGGACGGCGCGACGCTCGCGCAGCTTTCGCCGCCCGACATGCGCGTGGCGATACAATATGCGCTCTCGTGGCCGGACCGTCTGCCGGCTTCGCGCGAAAAACTCGATTTGGCGGCGCTCGGTTCGTTGACGTTCCGCGCGCCGGACCCGCGGCGTTTCCCGTGTCTGCGGCTCGTCGAGGAGGCGTGCCGGCGGGGCGGGTGCGCGACGGCCGTTTTGGCGGCGGCGGACGAGTGGGCCGTGGCGGAATTCCTGGCGGGCCGCATCGGCTATGCAACGATTGCCGAAGCGGTCGCCTATGCGCTCGACCATGTCTCGCCGCGCGCCTGCGATTCCGTCGCCGCGGTCGAGGATGCCGCGCGCGAGACGGCCGCTTGCCTGAGGGCGCGCTATTCAAGCGCGATCTTGTGAAGAAGCCTGTCGCGGCGTTCCGCGCCGAGGGCCTGCGCGTCGGGTCCGCTATTCGCTCATCGACTGGCGCCATCCCGGCTTCACGATCGACGGCAAGCGTCCCCGGCGCCGCATCCGACGAACGGCGTGATTGCGCCAGCCTGCGAAGCGGGGGGGCTCCGTCGAGGGAATCGGCGTCCGACTCCGCATGGATGCACTAACGTTCCGCCGGGGCTTCAATCCGCTGTTTGCTTGTTTTGCGCTTGATTATTGTTTGAATGACGGTTTTGCGCAACT
>DJRS01000186.1:1479-2058 GCA_002440145.1 Verrucomicrobia bacterium UBA6354 | reverse complement strand
TTCCGTCTTGCGTCGTGCCCGGGCGAATCGATTGGCCAGATACTCCTTCTCCTTGGAAGCGCAATATGGTATAATAGGCGACATGAAAATTTTGACGGGCATCCAGCCTTCGGGCAAGCTCCATTGGGGCAACTACTTCGGCGCGATGAAGTCCATGGTCGACCTCCAGAACAAGGGCGACCACCAGATGTTCATGTTCATCGCCAATTTCCATGCGATGACGACGGTGCGCGACGGCGCGGCGCTCCGCGCAAGCACGCGCGACGTGGCGCTCGACTATCTGGCGTGCGGGGTGGATCCGGCGAAGACGATCCTCTACCGCCAAAGCGACGTGCCCGAAGTGCAGGAACTGGCGTGGTACCTGTCCTGCCTGTGTCCGATGGGGCTTCTGGAGCGGTGCCACAGCTACAAAGACAAGCTTGCGCACGGTCTGGACGCGACGCACGGCCTTTTCGCCTACCCCGTCCTCATGGCGGCGGACATCCTCATCATGAACGCCGACCTCGTCCCCGTCGGCAAGGACCAGAAGCAGCATCTGGAAGTGACGCGCGACCTGGCGCAGAAGTTCAACAACGCCTA
>DJRS01000186.1:891-1303 GCA_002440145.1 Verrucomicrobia bacterium UBA6354 | reverse complement strand
CTGGAGGAGCCGAAAACGCCGGAAGGCAACGCCATCTACGAACTCTACAAGCTCTTCGCCACGAAGGAAGAGGCGGACGAAATGGCGGCGAACTTCCGCAAGGGCGGCTACGGCTACGGACACGCCAAGAAGGCGCTTCTGGAGGCGTACCACCGCCTGTTCGACCCCTACCGCGCGAAACGCGAGGAGTTGGCGCGCGATCCGGCGACGGTCGAGGACATTCTGCGTGAAGGCGCGAAGAAGGCGCATGCGGCGAGCGGTCCGATAATGGAAAAGGTCCGCCACGCCGTCGGGCTGTGAACGGACTGCCGCGGCTGATTCTGGCGCCCCTGCGGGGGGTGACGGTCCGCGCGTTCCGCGAGACGTTCGCCGCACCCCTGCGGGAAGCCGGCTTCGAAGAGGCGATCACGCC
>DJRS01000186.1:0-710 GCA_002440145.1 Verrucomicrobia bacterium UBA6354 | reverse complement strand
TATCCGATGGTGCGCAACAAGGGGCGCGGCAGCGGGCTTTTGCGCACGCCGGAGGTTCTGCGGCGGATGCTGGAGGCGGGGTGCGAAGCGATGGGTCCGGGCCGATTTTCGGTGAAGACGCGTCTGGGGGTGGAGCGTGCGGACGAGCTTCTCGCCCTGATGCCGGTTTTCAACGAATTTCCCCTGCGTTTCTTGACGGTGCACGCCCGCACGGCGCGGCAGATGTACGAGGGCGCCTGCGATTGGGCGGCGTTCGAGGCGGTCCGAAAGGTCGCGAAGATGCCGGTCGTCCGCAACGGGGACGTCGCCGGGGCGGTTCCGGGGGAGCCGGTCATGGTCGGGCGGGCGTTCGTCCGCGCACTGGGGGAGCGGCCCGGCATCGGCGGGTTTCTGGACGCCTATGTGGAGAATTCCCGACGGGAACTTTCGGGCGACCACGCCGTCATCGGACGCGTCAAGGAGCTGCTGGCCTACTGGAAGGACCAGCCCGCCTGGCGGCGCCGGTGGCACGTCGCCAAGCTCGCCCGCACCTGCGCCGAAATCCGCGTGTGGTGAAACGGAAATTATGGTATAATAGAGGCATAGGATTGAAAATCAGCCAAGGAGAACAGAATGAATAGAAAAGAAGTTGTATCCGCCCTCGCTTTGGGCGCCTGTCTGACCGCCGCGTGGGCCGACCCGTTCGGTGCGCCGCCGGACGCGAAACACGC
>DJRS01000120.1 GCA_002440145.1 Verrucomicrobia bacterium UBA6354 | reverse complement strand
GCGCACTGGGGGCGACCATCTCAAAGCCGGGGAGAGCGCCTGCCTTTTGCTCGAAGACCAGCACCTTCAGCCCATTGTCGATCGCACCGGAGGCCTCCACCGCCTGCAGGAAGGCGTTCGTGCCGTCCAGCGCGAGACTGCCGACGACCAGCAGACGCGCGTCGCCGATTTCCTCGGGCTTCGCGACCGTGCGGAACGGGAAGCCGGCGGCCTTCAGGACGGGCGCCGTCCGCCCCGCCGGATCGTAGAGAACGCAGGAGACGTCCTTCCATTCGGATGCGGACGCGGCGGGCCAGAACTGCAACGCCATCCTGTCGGCTTTCACCAGCCGGCCGTCCGCCGCGATGACTTCGATTTCAAGCGTTCCGGCCGTCCGTGAAAATACCTTGGGCACCGTGAAGGCAATCGGCTTCTTCTCGATGCCGCCCGCGGCGACCGTGAAGGTGAAGTCGTCCTGCGCGAGAATGCCGTCCCCGCCGCGCACCTTCCAGCGGCAGGTCAGCTTGCGCGGCGTCACGTGGTCGTTGACCGCCACCACGCTCTTCACGATCTTCTCGCCGGCGAAATAGGCGTGGTCCTTGTTGGTGAAGTCCTTCGGGTCGCCAGCAAGAAAGACGAGGAGCGGCGCGTAGACCTCGCGGATCGTATCATGGAGATAATCGGGAAGCGAATAGTCCGTCAGTGGATGCCGCTGAACCTCGATCACGCCGTCCGGGCTGTCGGGCTTCAGGCCGGCCGTCTTCACGTCGTCAGACCTGTTCCACACGACGTTCTGCCCCATGAACGTACGCGCCGTCAACATCAGGTCGCGTGCGCCGGGGAAGTCGCCCAGCCCGTTCATGCCATACGCCCGCCACGCCTTCACGACGCGCAGATGATGTGCCGCGGTCAGGTCGCGCTGGTTTGCGTTCATGGGACGCACGACCGGCTGCGCCCATTCGCTGAAATATGGGACGGGATCCGTCTCGCGTCCGTAAACGCCGTCGCCGAAGTACCGCGCCGCGTGTTCGGGAATCAGCGAACCGAGCTTCGGATTGTCGAAGTGCATGAACTGCGCCGGATAGGGGAAGCCCGTTTCCATCACCATCAGCGGCTGCACGTGCCGAGCCGCCCATTGGGCCGGCCAGTCCTCCTGCTCCTGCAGGGGCGTACCGTAGCTCTGGTAGTTCATGGACGTGAAGATCCTGCCGCTGTTGCCGCCCGCGTGCTGGAAGCACTCGCGGCCCGGATCGAGCGCACGCATGACCCGCTCCGCCGTCTGGACGCGCGTGCGCGTATACCTCTTCCACGGCGGATTGTAGTCCGTGTCGTTCAGTTTCGCCGGATCCTGGTTCCAGGCGTAGCAGCAGGTGTTGAAGTCCGTGTACCACATGATGATCGACGGATGGTTCCCGTACCAGTCCAGAAACCGTTCGACGTCCGCCCCGTAGGAAGCCAGGTCTTCGTCTTCATACGGCGGCATCGGGAAGAGGTTGTAAAGCCCCATCGTGTCGCACGCCGTCAGATAGGACGTCCAGCCGACCTGGGACGTCTTGCCGACCGTATCGTACCGAATCGCATTGTAGTTCATTTCCTTGACGTGCGCGACATACTGCCCGACGGCCTCGTCCGCGCCGTAGTAGTAGCGCACGCGGTTGAGGCCGGGGCTTGTCCACATCCGCAGCCGCGTGTTGACGCCGTTGAGGAGGATCTTGCCGTCCTCGACCCACGCCTCGCGGAAGCCGAACGGGCGCGTCGGCAGGGAGTCGACGACTTGCCCATCCTGCACGAGCGAGACGCGCATCTCGTAGACGTTCGGGGTCTCCACGTTCCAGAGGACGGGATCCTTCCAGCCCGCTTTCCAAACGAACGCCTGTTCCGCCGCGCCGTCCAGCGTCACGTCCTGCGCCGTCGAGAAACCCGCCTTGCCGTCGCGGAAGAAGTCGAACCGGATCCTCGCCTTCCCCGTCAGATGCGCGGGATTCTCCAGCCGCGCCCGCAGCGTCACGCTTTTCGTGCGATAGGAAGACAGCGCAATGCCCGTCTTGAGCGCCACCTTGCCGGGCGCCGTCTCCAGCCAGACGTCGCCAAGCGCGATCTCGGCGTGATCGCCGATTGCCACCTTGCCGCGCCAGAGCCCGATGTAATGGCGGTCAACATAGACGGACAGGACATTCATGCCACCGTCTCTCGTCAGGTTGTCCGTGATGTCCAGGCGGCGGGCGTTCGGCACGTACGGATGGATCTTCCCGTCTCGGCGGAAGGAACAGATCTGCTTCCCGTTCAGGTAGACGCGCCCCGTGTCGCCGTTCAGGTTCTCGAAGTTGAGCCAGACGCGCGCTCCCGCCACCGTCTTCGGCGTCGCGAATCCGCGCTGGTACCACGCCGCACGATAGGACTCGTTCGTCCGGTTCCGATAGACGTGCGTGATCTTCTCTGAAATCTTCCCGTCTTCCAGCGTGTGATAACCCCACAGCGGCGAACGGAAGCTCCCCGGCACGCGCACGTACAGCCAGTCGCCGGAGGACGGCGCGAGCGTGAAGTCGTCCACGGGCTGAACGCGCCAGTAGCCATTGAGCGTCACGCCGCGCCGCGCACCGTCCGCGCGACGCTGGGCGTCCGACAGATCCCACAGCGCATCCTCGCCACGCACCGGCGCAAGCGCATCGCGACGCGACAGGAACGGAAGCCGCGCGACTTTCTCCGCCGGGATGAAACGCACGCCCTCCGCACACGCCGCCTGCGTGAAGCCGGCGAACGCACCCTTGAACGGCAGCCGACCCTGCTCCGCGCCGGCGATCTTCCAGACAAGCGCGCCGTCCGCGCAGGCGAACGCCACTGGCGTCGGCACGCGCAGGTTGAAGGTGTCGGCGCTTTCCAAGGTCTGCGTCTTTCCGTCCGCCTCCAGCACAAGTCCAAGCCGTCCGGAAGCCCCCATCGCCGTCAGCGTCAGGCGTGTGCGGTCCGCCGCGTCCGCCTGCTCCAGCCGGATCAGGTTCTGCGCGCTCGTCAGGCGATTCGTCCTGAACGTGAACGCAAACTCCACACCCGGCGCGGCGACCGGCTTCAGCGTCCCCGAGCTGCCCTCCGTGACGAGCTGGAAGATCTCCGTCTCCGAAAGCGCCGCATCGTAGAGGCGGATGTCGTCATAGACGCCGTCGCCCGTCTTCGCCTTGAAGCGGTCGCTCGACCCGTCGCCGCACGCCAGAATCATCGTCGCGCGCGGTTCGGGATAGCCGAAGGCATCCTTGTTCGGACGCCGCGCGACCGGCTTGCCGTCGGCGTACAGGACAACCTCGCCCGTCGCGGCGCACCACGTAAAGGCCACGTGCGTCCAGACGTCCTTCTTGAAAATGCCCTTCTTGAACAGCTGGACCTGCCGCGGTGCGACGACCGACAGCTCGACCGCCCCTCTCTCTCCCTTCACGAGGTAGAAGCGGAAAGGCTTCCAGCCCTTTTCGCGCGCGCTGACTATCGTGTGGCTACCCGGCTCGTTCTCCGCCCAGTGCGGCTTGAACCAGAACGCCACCGTCCCTTCCTTTGCGGACACGTCCTTGACCGGATCGACGATGAAGCACGTCGCCTGGTCGTAGGCGTGCCGCCGCACGTCCAGCCCCTGCCCCGAAACGCCCTTGACCCACGTCTCGCGCCCGTAGACGACGCCTTTCGCCGGCACCGCTCCCGCGCGCACTACGGCCTCGCCCGTTCCGTCCAGCGGGAAGACGCACAGCGGTTCCGCGCCGAAAGCATCCGCACCCGCAAGGCAGACCCCCGCCAAAACACCTGTCATCAAACTCCGAATCGTCATCTTCTCGCTCCTTACTTGTTCCCGTTGTCACAGGGACTCGTGTATTCCAACTTGAACAGTCTCGTGTCGGGCGAGGCGAACGCCGCCTTGAACGTCACGGCGTTCGTCGCCACGGTTTCGCCCGTCAGCAGATCTTTCACGCGGGCGGCACGCTTGGGCAGATGCACGTCCATTTCGCCGCCCTCGGCGGTGTGGATGCCCAGAAAGTTCTCCTTGGCGAAGACCGGCAGACACCGGTCGACATAGCGGTGCACGCCCGCCAGCGTTTCGATTTCGGCCAATTTCTCCCGCGTGTAAAGCGTGTAGTCGTGCGCATAGACCGCGCGCCAGCCGCCGGGCATCTCCGTCACGCTGACGCCGGGCGTCCCGTACGGCACGCCCGCGAACTGTTCGACGCGCTTCGCGTCCAGCAACCGCCCGTCGATCAGCCCCGGCGCATAGGTCCACACGACCGTCCGCCCCTCCGTCAGGACCTTTTCCTTCAAGAGTTTCTCCCGTTCCGGCGTGATGAGCAGCGTCGAATTCAGGATGACGAGGCGGTAGGGCGACAGGTCGATCGCGCCCAAGTCGCCGAACGAGCAGGTGTCGTAGGTCGCGCCCGTCTTGGCGAGCGCGTTGCGCATCGCCTGCCCGAACGCCCGCTCGGACGGATTTCGCTCGTTGAGATAGTAGATCGATTCGGGATCGGCGACGATCAGGGCTTGTGCCACGGACGGTGCGTCCGGCAGTTCGTCCTGAATTTTCTTCAGCGCCGCGATCCGCTCGCGCACGACGGGATTGCGGTAGAACCCGCCCCACATGTCGAACCACCAGTAGTTCGCGTTTCGCGCCATCGCGAACGCCGCCTCGCGCGTGTTGCCCGCCAGGTCGTCGTCAAGGGTCTTCCAGCAGCCCTTGCCCCAGAACTCGTCGTCATGCGGGCCGTAGTCGATCTCGTGCAGGAACCGCTTGCCGTGCCGGAGCGCCGTGCCGTCCACAAGCTGGCTGCCCGAACAGCCGCCGATCGCGCGGTCCGAGTAGTTGCCCGGCGCGACGAAGAAGTCAATGTCCGGCGAGGCCAGGACGCGCTCGTAGTCCAGATGCCCGAAGCTCGTCTGCCGCGTGTCGCTCACGAAGAAGTAGCCGAAGAACGCGCCCAGCTCCTTGGATCTCGGGATTGCCGCGCGCGCGGCCTTGGCGAAGCCGAGCAAGGCGCCCGCCGGCAGCGAATTGTGGAACTTCCAGTATTCGATCTTCTCCGGCTCGGTCGCGGGATCGTAGACCAGATCCTCGAATGCGGCCTTGGCGAGCGAAGGGCGCGGGGGGACGGACGCGCCGTAGTCCAGCCCCTTCGCTCGGCACCACTTCACCCACGCCGCGTCCTTGTTGGCGCTCGTGCGGCCACGGTCGTACTCATACCACTCGCTCGTGCCGCCGCCCGACAGGATGTACGCGCCGATGCGGTCGCCCCAGCGGCTTTCTGCGTAGTCGATGAAGTCGAGCATCCACCTTTTCGTCTCGGACACCCACACGGCGTCGCACGCGGCGTGCGTGACGTCCGTAAACGAGTCGAGCCAGAACCGGTGCGTGGCCCAGTAGGGCGTGTTCAGGTCGATCATGCACATCAGCCGCGCATCCGGGCTGACCTTGAGGACGTCCTCGACCTGCGCGTCGAACGCCGCCCAGTCGTATTCGCCGATGCCCTTCCAGATCGGCGGATACTCGCAGTAGGGCTTGCCGAACGCGTTGATGGTGTTCGCCGCGAAGATGCAGCGGTTCGTCACGCCCATCGCCCCGAACTGCCCCGTCCGCTCAAGTTCCCTGTTGAAGCTGCGGTACGTGACCCACAGTCGCTTCTGCCGCTGCTGCTCGAAACCGATCGGCGCCGCAACCCTGTCCGCGCCGCAGGCGGCAAGCCCGGCGGCGCAGAGGCTGGCGACGATGAATGTTGTCCGAATGCGCATACTTCTATCTTTCATGCATTATGTCCTTTTTACGGCATGACAGCAAGCCGCCTACCGGAATGAAATCGCGAAGCCGTTCGCGGCGACGTCCACATACGCGCCCGTGCAGTCGCCGGCGGCGTTCTTCTCCCAGACCAGTTTCGCCTTGCGCCCGTTCAGTTCCGTCGTCCGGAGCGTCCACTTCGACGGATCGAGGCGGTTGATCTTCTTCGCGCTGATGATGCGGTAGGCCCCCGCCTTGGGCTTCGCCGTCGGGAAGTTGACGATGATCGTGCCGCCCAAGTAGGCGTCCGCCTCGGCATCGCCCAACTGGAGCGGATCCGAAACGGCGCCGATGCCATCTGCGGTGAACGTCAACGAACGGTTCAGGCCGATGCCGTTCGGGAAGAGGCTTTCGGGCGCGCTGAACGCGCCGCCTTCCTCGACCGTGACGTTCCCCACGGCGAGATCGTAGCCCGGCACGCGCCACTTCGCCGCGAGATACGCCTCGACCGCCAGACGCTGGACGGACGTGATGTCGTCCGAGAAGAGCAGGATCTCGCCGTAGACCTGTCCGCCGCAGTTGTAGCCGTCGTCCGTCTTCGTGCCGAGCGCGCGCACGGGTACGCCCGCGTTGGCGTTCTCCGTCTGCCGCGAGTCGATCGTCAGGATCTGGTAGCCGCCGCTGAGTCCCGTGCTGGCGGGGTTGGCGATTCGCGCGCCGTCCAGCCAAACCGGGACATCACCGACTTGCAGGATGTTGTTCTTGTTCCATCCGCGCGAGAAATAGTAGTTCGGATGTTTCTTCGGCTCGGTGCTGGAAGCATACGCAACGGGCTCCGCCGACCACTCCGACTCCTCTGTCCCTTCAAATGCCGCCGGGCACTTCCCCGCCGCGCCATGCATATCCTTGTCAGGGCAGTAGCCGCCCACGTACAAGTTGCCGTCGGCAGTCAACTTGTTTTGCGCGCTGTACACCATCACCGCCCATCTGACGTCCACTTTCTTGTTGAACGGCAGATGGCGGGCGGCATCCTTCTGGCTCGCGTCGCCGAACGAGACCGACGAAAGCCCGTTGCAGGCATCCGCCAGCACGTACGGGAAGCACGAGATCTGATCCGCGCCACTGGCCGTCTTTGGGTAGGGATTGAGGCCGTAGGTCTCCTGCTGGGTGGCGCGGCAGTCGTTCCAGCGGCGCACGACCGTGTGCCCATCCACCTCGGCCGCCGTCTTGTCGCCCTTGACAAACGGTTTCAGCGTCTCCGCTTTCGACGCGTCGAGCCACAGCGCGGGGTTGACGGCCAGCACGGCCGCCGCGTTGCCGAACTCCAGCGTACCGCCGTCCGCGACGGCGAACTTCAGGTTCGAAGCCGGCTTGTAGACGTGCGTCGTCCCGTCCACGCGCACCGCCGCGCCCGCGACGCCCTCGACGATGCCGAAATGCCCGCCCGCCAGCGCGATTTCCGTCTGGTTGGTGACGGTCAGCCGGGGAAACGGCGTATTTTCATCTGACGCGCGGAACCCGGCGTTGCCGAGCGCGATGATCTGCGATTGGTCCGTCGAGTTCGAAACCGCCAGCACGGTCGTCCCGTCCGCGCCGCGCACCCAGATCTGTCCGTCCAGCTGCGCGACCTCAACCTTGACGCCCGCGCCGAGGTCAAGCCCCGCACCCTTCTTGTCGCTGCCCTGCAGACCGGTCACGCGGGCCAGTTTCACGGCGCTCGCCTGGTTGGAAATCGCAACCTGCATATCGCCCAGGACAAGCGAACCCGTGAACGCCGACAGGTCGCCCGAAATCGTCGTGTGCGCCGTTTCCGTCCAAGGGGCTTGATTGCCCCCCGACTGGCATTCGACGATCCCGTTGCCGGAGATCTTTCCCGTCAGCACCTTGTACGCATACCAGTTCTTCAGGACGAGTTTCGCGTTCTCGCCTTCCAGCCTGAAATTGCAGGCGAACGTGCCGCTTGCGGGCGACCAATTGACGAGACCCTGCGTCACCGTCACCATGCCGCCGTCCTGGACGACGATCGTCGTGTCGGCGCCGGCCCACGCCTTGTACTCGTCCTGTTTGAGCGTCGTCCCGTCGAAGTCGAGGGTTTCGCCGCTGGCCACGGTCTTTTCCGCCGCGCGGGCGGACAAAAAGAATCCTGCGGTGGCCGCCGCCGCGAGAAATACGCTTCTCAGTACGCGTGTTTTCATGTTTCCGTTCCTTTCCTTGTGTTGTTCTGCGCCAGTTCAGAATGATTGCCGAAACCGATTTGCTTTCAGCCCGTCAATCTCCGTCAGTCCAGCAGGAAGACTCCCGTCTGGAAGGCTTCCATCGGATAGTCGAAGCGGTCGGTGTCCGTCGCGACGACGCGATCGCACGTGACGTCCGTCACCCGCCGGCAGACGCGCGGCAGACGCACCTCGTAGACCCCTTTTGTTCGCGTATGCAGCATCAGCCAGGCGGAATTCGCCGACAGGACGACGTCCGCATCGGTGTAGACGTGCACGCCCGCGTCGCGGTAGATGCGGCGCAACACGTCCGGTGCGAGTGCCGGGAGGGCCGAAAAGACCCCCGTCCAGCCGTCGTGCCTCTTCGACACGGCGACCGTCACGTCCGCGAGATCGCCCACGCCCGTCAGGAGCGGATCGCCCTCGGCCGGCAGGAAGAGCCCGCGCTGCACCGCGCCGACGGGGCGGTGGCGCGTCCCGCGCGGACGGTCCTCCACCCCGTCCGCCGGACGGGTCATCCCGCAGCCCCACTCGCGCCCCGTCGCGACGTCGACGGCCGACAGGACGCCGCGCACGGTCTCGGGCTTCATCCGCACGCCCGCGACCGCCTCCATGCGCGCACGGGAAAGGCCCGTTTCC
>DJRS01000106.1:9926-10771 GCA_002440145.1 Verrucomicrobia bacterium UBA6354 | reverse complement strand
CTCCTCGACGAGGCGAGCGTCACGGCGACGGAGAACCTTCTGATGGCGAGCGTTTTGGCCAAAGGGCGGACGGAAATATACAATGCCGCCTGCGAACCGCATGTCGTCGACTTGGCGCGGCAGTTGAAAGCCATGGGTGCGCGGATCGAAGGCGAGGGGACGAACCGTCTGATCGTGGAAGGTGTGGACGCGCTGAAAGGGTGCACCGCGCGCGTCGGGTGCGACTACATCGAGGCGGGCAGCTACATCGCCGCGGCGGCGGTCACGGGCGGCGAACTGCAGTTGACGAACGTCGATCCGGAACCGTTCGCGGTGCTGGAAGGCGCCTTCCGCCGTTTCGGCGTCACCTGGACGATCGACGCCAAGGCGCATACCCTGCGCTACGTGCCGAAGAAACGGCTCCGGATGCGCTACGACCTGGGCGATACGATACCTTCCGTCTCGGACGGAACCTGGCCGGCATTCCCGTCGGACATGCTTTCCGTCTTGATCGTGCTGGCGACGCAGGCGCGCGGCACGTGTCTGTTTTTCGAGAAGATGTTCGAGTCGCGACTCTATTTTGTGGACCATCTCAAGCAGATGGGCGCGAAGATCGTGCAGTGCGACCCCCACCGGGTGGTCGTGACGGGACCTTCGCCTCTCTATGGCGAAACGGTGTCCTCGCCCGACATCCGCGCCGGCATTTCGCTCGTCATAGCCGCGCTGGCGGCCAAGGGGACTTCCACCATACTGAATGCGGAGCGCATCGACCGCGGCTATGTGGCGGTCGACCGCCAGTTGCGCGCGCTGGGCGCCAACATCGAACGGAAGGATTGAGGGGCGATGGGCGTGAAGATAGCAATCGA
>DJRS01000106.1:5958-9845 GCA_002440145.1 Verrucomicrobia bacterium UBA6354 | reverse complement strand
CGTTCCGCGGCGCGGGCGCGGCAGATTTTCCGCGAAGTCACGGTTATTCTGCAGAATGACGCCGAAAGCGACGAAGTGCACCGCGGCATATTGGGCGTCGAAGGCGCGACGGACGTCATTACCCAGCGCTACGACGCCTTGCCGCCCGAACCGCCCGGGGTCTACGGCGAACTTTACGTGAACGTCGAGCGCGCCCGCCAAGCCGCCCCCAAACGCCGCGGATGGTCTCCGGCGAAGGAACTCCTCCTCTATATCGCGCATGGGATGGACCACCTCTCGGGCGCGGACGACCAGAGTCCGGCGGACTATGCCCGCATGCGTCGGCGGGAACTCGGCTGGCTGAAGGGGCTGGTTCCGGGCGTCGCGGCGCTTCTTCTGGCTTGGGCGCCGCTTGCGGCGCAGGCGCAGGAGGAAGAAGATTGGGAGCGCGCCTACGGGAGCGTCGGCGGGACGCTGGTTCTTCCGCAAGGCGGCGTGGATATGCGCCGTCTGGGCGGCGCGGCGTTTCGCCTGGGGTATTACGTGGACGATTTTCTCGCGGTCGAGGCCTGCGCCGCGGCACTGGAGAACGTGGCCGGGCTCGGCCTTCAGGGGCTTTGGCACTGGTGGGGCTACGAGAAGGCGGATCCCTTCTTTACATTCGGCGCCACGGGTTGGATAGACGGCACGGTAGGCCCGACAGGCGGGATAGGGCTTTTCTATCATTTGGACGATTGGTGGTCCGTCCGTTTTGATGCGCAGGCCACGCTGGGGCTCGATTCGTCCCCGGGAATGGTTTACGCGTTGTCGGCAGGCGTGCAGTACGCTTTTTAAGGAGAGGTTGCCATGAAGAATGAACGTGAAGTCTGGTATGATTCGGCGGCGAAAGTTTCCGTGACGATTGTGGACGTGTCGGACGCCGCGCTCGCCTTGGCGCGCGGACATTTGTGCGGCCCCACCGCGGCCACGGCTTTGGCGCGCGGACTGGCCGCCGCGGCGCTTCTCGGGTCGGAGACCTCCGAACCCGGCGAAACGGTCATCCTGCAGACGAAATGCACGGGTCCGCTCGGCGGGCTGACGGTGGAATGCGCCGCGAACGGCGACTTGCGGGGCTACACCGAGAAGAAGATCCTGGACGATTTCGACGGGATTGCGCCCTTTTCGGCCCAGAAGGTCCTGGGGAACGTTCGCCTGCAAGTGACGCGTTCGGTGCCGGGGCGCATCCTCTCCCGGGGTTTGGCGGACTCCCTCGACGACTATTACGCCACCTCCCTCCAGCGCCGCGCCCGCATTTATCTGGAAGCGTCAGTGGACGACGCCGTCTCGTCCATCGCCGCGCGCGGCGTTTTGGTGGAAGCCTTGCCCGATTCGGCTTTGGACGTGACGAAGCTGGATCCGCGCGGCACGGACGGGAAGGGGTCCCTTCAAGTCGCGCCCCGCACGATCCTTTCGCGCCTCGGACTGGCGCAAGCGGTCTTGAAGACCGTGTCGCCTCTGCAGTTCGGTTGCCGTTGCTCGCCCGAACGGGCTTTGGCCGCGTTGGCGGCCCTCTCCCCGGAGGAGCGCGCGAGCCTGCCGCCCAAAATCGACATTACCTGCCACATGTGCGGGCGCACCTGGTCCATCCCGACCGGGAACACGCCGTCCGGCGAGGAGAAGAAGTGATGTTCCTGCCCCCGCTCAAGCCTCGCGTGTGGGTGGAAATCGACCTGGACGCCCTCGCGCGCAATTTCGATCGCATTGCCCGGAAAGTCGCCCCGGCGCGCGTTTTGTGCGTCCTCAAGGCGAACGCCTACGGTTTGGGCGTCGCGAACTACGCGCGCGCCCTGGCGCGGACCGGGTGTGCCGGATTCGGTGTCGCCGAGCCCTACGAGGCGCTGGAACTGAAGGCGGAACTGAAGAAGCTGGGCGTGGCGAAGGACGTGCAGATCCTCTCGTCCGTCCTGCCCGACGAGATTCCGTCAATGGTGGAAGCGGATGTCGTCCTGCCCGTCATCGACCTTGCGGAAGCGCGTCTAGTCAGCGCCGCGGCGGTTGCGACGCGCAAAACGGCGCGCGTGCACGTCAAGATCGATTCGGGCATGGGACGGCTGGGGATTCTCCTGGACGGGGCGCTTCCCGTTCTGCGCGAGATTGCCGCCCTGCCGGGGCTCTCCTGCGAGGGCGTTTTCACGCACTGTCCGATGGCGTACGACCCCAAGGACCCGTATACGGCGCGGCAAATCGCGCGGTTTGCCGCGTTCGTCCGCGCGGCGGAAGCGGAAGGCTTCCGTTTCCGCTGGGTGCACATGGCGGCGAGCGACGCCATCAACAACTATCCGCAAACCGCCCAGCCGCCGTTCAATCTGGTGCGCACGGGCATCAATCTGCACGGCAGTTTCGACCCGAACGGCCGCCGGGCGCTCGAGGTCGAGCCGGTTTTGACGCTGAAGACGCGCGTGGCGCAGGTCCGGGACCTGCCGGCGGGGACGACGCTCGGCTACGGGCGCACCTGGTGCCTGCCCGAACCGACGCGCGTGGCCACCATATCGGCCGGGTATGCCGACGGACTTCCTCTGGCGCTTTCCAACCGGGGGAGCGTCTTCATCGGCGGCAGGCGCTGCCCGATCATCGGACGCATTTCCATGGACTACACGACGGTGGACGTATCCGGCGTGGACGCCGTGGCGCCCGGCGACGAAGTGATTTGCTTCGGTTCATGCGGCGAAGACGCCATCACGCCCGACGATTGGGCGGCGCTGAAAGGAACGCACGCCTACGACATCATCTGCTCGCTCGGAAGCCGCGTTCGGCGTGTAGCCGTCGGCGATTCCATCCGGAAAGGAGCCTCTCCGCTATGACTTTGCAACAATTGCGCTACGCCGACGCGATCGCGCGCTACGGGAGCCTCGGGGAGGCTTCGCGCCGTCTTTTCGTCACCCAGCCCACGTTGACGGAAAGCATCCGTGAACTGGAGGAAGAGTTGCGCGTGGCGATATTCGCGCGCTCTTCGCGCGGCATGACCGTGACGCGCGAAGGGGAGGAATTTCTCGCTTCGGCGCGGCAGATTCTGGACGATGTCGCCTCAATCCAGTCCAAGTACGGCGGCAAGGCCGTCCGGCTCCCCCAATTCGCCGTTTCGACGCAGCATTACGCCTTTGTTGTGGAAGCGTTTATGGAAGTCGTCAAGGCGAATCCGGCGGACGCGTACGATTTCACGTTGCGCGAGACGGTGACGAGCGAAATCATCGACGACGTGTCGCGGCACAAAAGCGAAATCGGCGTCCTGTACTTGTCGGACCGCAATTCCAAGCCGCTCAACCAGATCTTTCGCAAGGAAGACCTCGTTTTCACCGAACTGTTCGTCTGCAAGCCGCACGTTTTCGTGGGCAAGAAGCACCCGTTCGCCAAATGCGCCGCGGTGGAACCGAAGGATCTGGACGACTATCCCTTCCTCTCCTTCGAGCAGGGAGAGAACAATTCGCTCTATTTCGCCGAGGAAGTCATGCCGGCGATCGACCGCAAGAAGAACATCCGCGTCCGCGACCGTGCGACGATGACGAATCTGATTCTGGGGCTGAACGGCTATACGGTCGCGTCCAACGCGGTATCCCGGGCGTTGAACGGCCCGGATGTCGTGGCCGTTCCGCTCAACTATCCCCACACCATCCACGTCGGGACCGTGACGCGGCGGAATACGTCGCTGTCGCGCCCGGGCAAGACCTTCATGGAAGCGTTGCGCCGGCGCGTGAAGCCTTTTTGCGCTTGACGCCCGCGGGGGTGGTCCGGCGGGCGGGGATTCAGGCAAAACACTGCGGGAATTTGGACAAAATACCGCACGGTTTCCTTTGTTTTTGCGCGGCGTTCAAGCCTTTTGGACGGGTGGTTCAAACCTTTTGACGGAGGCATTCAAGCCTTTTGGACGGGTG
>DJRS01000106.1:341-5861 GCA_002440145.1 Verrucomicrobia bacterium UBA6354 | reverse complement strand
GACGGGTGCATCAAGCCTTTTGAATTTGCGCTCCGGAAGGGCAAAAAAAGAGGATGAAGGGTGTTCCCTTCATCCTCAAACCGTCCAGAAAGACGGGTTTTGCCGGATTATTCCCCTGTTACGAGTTTGACGGTCATCTTATTGACCTGCACCGCGGCATCCGGAATGCCGGCGCGCGTGCGGAAGACGAAGGTCAGCTCGGTGTCGGCCGGCACCTCGTCAAGCGCCGCGGGCCAGTCGAACGTGAGGCAGGTGTCGTCCTGCTCGGCGGGCACGAGCGGGATGGACTTCGTCTCGCCGTCTTCGGTCCACTCCACCGCGGCGGAATCCCCAATCGCGGCATCGTACTGGATGTTCGTGCCGACGGCGCGGATTTGCTTCGCCTTGGCGATCGTGCCGTCATACGAGAGGCCCACGGACATGAGCTTTTCGAACGCCACGACGAGACCGGGGCGCCGGTTGACGAACCGGATGTTCTCCGTCTTGACGTTTTTCTCCAGTCCACCGAGCATGCTGATGGCGACGAGGCACGCGCAGGTCTCGGGGTTGTACGGACTGTAGGGGCCTTCCACCGTGCCCTTGATGACCGGGTAGACCTTGATCAGGTCGCCGATCCGGCGCGGCACGCCGTCTTCCGCCACCTTGGCCACGGCCGTCGAAAGGACGGCGTCGAACAGGTAGGCGGCGGCCTTCGGCTTGACGTTGAGCGAGCACGCCTCGACCGCTTCCTGGAAGACGGCCTTGTCGGATTTCATGCCGCTCGGACGGGCCTTCAGCCAATGGCGGTTCGTTTCGCCGCCCATCCTGGAGTTTACGCGGACCGTATCGAACTCGATGACGGTCCTGTTGTTTTTATCATTTTCTGCAATAATCATTGCATCTCTTTCTTCCCTTGTGCAGGGAGTCTGCGCCTTTCGGCTGGTTAATGTATTTTTCGGTTGACCATTTGCTGGTCGATAATGTACGATTCATATTACTCTTCCTCTCATAAGAGTCCATTAGATTCAAAAACACGGTTTTTCGGGCGGGCCCTGCGACGCGACTTCCAAACCGGGAAGCCGGCCGTACGCGCGCCCGGACTAGTCTTCCATACGCCTCACCTCGCTTTCATTTGCTTCTTTAAACGACATTTGTTTAATATCCGATAAGATCTCAGTGTTTATTGACGGTCGACCGTCTTGCGGACGGACAATACGGCGCAACATGTCAACATCGCCGATCTTCTTTTTCGAACCGACATAAAGATGATAGCATATTCATGGAGTAAATGCAAGTGAAATTTCAGGGCAGGCGGAGTTTCAGGTCCGGCAATCGCGGCGCCCGGCCGGGCATCGCGCTCCCGCGAACTTCCGTCTTGCGGTCCGGGGGCGGGTGCGCAGGGCGGGAGGAAAGGCCGTTTATGCGGACTTTTTACGCTTTTCCGCCGTCTTTCGGCTATTTATGGATAAAAGTTGAAAATTCCTCTTGCGTTCGGAGGCACATTTTCGGTATAATATATGCTCACTGTTTGAACTAAGGAGAAAAATGGCAAAACGTGACATTCCACTCGAAAGAGTGCGCAACTTCGGCATCATGGCCCACATCGACGGCGGCAAGACGACGACGTCCGAGCGAATCCTTTACTATTCCGGCAAGAACTACAAGATCGGCGAAGTGCACGATGGCGCGGCGACGATGGACTTCATGGTCCAGGAGCAGGAGCGCGGCATCACGATCCAGTCCGCTGCGACGTGCGTGACGTGGGGGCAGTACCGCCTTTCGTTGATCGACACCCCCGGACACGTGGACTTCACGGCCGAAGTGGAGCGTTCGCTCCGCGTTTTGGACGGCGCGGTCGCGCTGTACTGCGCGGTCGGCGGCGTGCAGCCCCAGTCCGAGCAGGTGTGGCGCCAGAGCGAGAAGTACAAAGTGCCGAAGATCGCGTTCGTCAACAAGATGGACCGCGTGGGCGCGAACTTCTACAACGTGATGGACCAGATGCGCACGCAGCTCCACGCCAACCCCGTCCCGATGGTGATTCCGATCGGCGCGGCGGAGACGTTCGAGGGCGTGATCGACCTCATCTCGATGAAGGCGCTCTACTATGACATGAAGAGCCTCGGCAAGACGGTCATCGAGAAGGAAATCCCCGAGGAATACAAGATCAAGGCCGAGGAATACCACCAGAAGATGGTCGAAGCCGCCGCCGAGCAGGACGACGCGCTGATGGAGAAGTTCTTCGCGGGCGAAGAGCTCACGACGGACGAAATCAAGAAGGCGATCCGCAAGGGCTGTCTGGCGCGCAAGATCACGCCGGCGTTCTGCGGCAGCGCGTTCAAGGACAAGGGCGTGCAGCAGCTCCTCGACGGCGTCTGCGACTATCTGCCTTCGCCGCTCGACGCGGGTCCGGCCGTTTCGCAGGACAATCCCGAGGAAATCCGCCCGGTCAGCGACGACGCGCCGTTCTGCGGTCTCGCGTTCAAGATCATGTCCGACAAGAACATGGGCAAGATCACGTTCGTCCGCGTCTACTCGGGCATCATGAAGCTCGGCGCGGAGATGCTCGACTCGACGATCAACCAGGAACAGCGCATTTCCCGCCTCTTCCGCATGCACGCGAACAAGCACGAGCCGCTCGAAGAAGCGCGCACGGGCGACATCGTGGCGTGCGTCGGCCTGACCCAGACGCGCACGGGCGACACGCTCTGCGATCCGGAGCACCCGATCACGCTCGAGTCCATCGACTTCCCGGCGCCGGTCATCTCGGTCGCGGTCAAGCCGAAATCCCGCGGCGACAACGAGAAGCTCGGCGTGGCGCTCCACGCGCTCGCTATGGAAGACCCGACCTTCGTCGTCAGCTTCGACAAGGAAACGAGCGAGACGATCATCGCCGGCATGGGCGAACTCTACCTGGAAGTCATCGTGGACCGCCTGAAACGCGAGTTCAACGTCGACTGCGACGTGGGCGCGCCGCAGGTCGCCTACCGCGAAACGGTCACGACCAAGGTCGAGAACGAGTACAAGCACGTCAAGCAGTCCGGCGGCCGCGGCCAGTACGCGCACGTCTGTCTGCGCGTCGAGCCGCAGGAGCCGGGCAAGGGCTTCGAGTTCGTCAACGAGGTCAAGGGCGGCGTGATCCCGACGGAATACATTCCGGCGGTCGAGAAGGGCGTCAAGAAGGCTCTCGAGGCCGGCCCGCTCGGCGGCTTCCCGGTCGTGGACGTCAAGGTGACGGTGTACTTCGGTTCGTACCACGAGGTCGACTCGAACGAATTCGCGTTCATCGAGTGCGCCCGCCAGTGCTTCAAGCAGGCGTTCCTCAAGGCGAAACCGCAACTCCTCGAGCCGATGATGGACGTCGAAGTCGCGGTTCCCGAGGCGTACATGGGCGCGGCGAACGGCTCCATCAACCAGCGCCGCGGACGCGTCGAGGGCATGGAAGACCGCGCGGGCGTCAAGCTCATCAAGGCGACGGTCCCGCTCGGGGAAATGTTCGGCTACTCGAACGCCATCCGCACGGTCACGCAGGGCCGCGGCACCTTCACGATGATCTTCAAGCAGTACGAGGCCGTGCCGAAGGCCATCGCCGAGCAGGTCATCGCCAAGCGCATCAAGGAAGGCAAGGTCCGCCCGAGCGCGGACTAAAGTCTGCACGCTGTGCGAAAGGGAGCGGCCCGCCACAAGCGAGTCGCTCTTCTTTTTAGGAGTGGGAGAGTACGATGAAGATACGCAATCTGATCGACGACGGCAAACCGGAGATTTCCTTCGAAATCTTCCCGCCCAAGAAGGACGCGCCCGCCGCGCCCGTGAAGGAGGCGGTCCGGCGCCTGGCGGAGTTGAAACCGAGTTTCATATCGGTCACCTACGGCGCGGGCGGCGGCGCGAACGTCAACACGGCGGACGTCGCCTCGTTCGTGCAGGATTGCGGCGTGCCGTCCCTCGCGCACCTGACCTGCCTTTCCTCCACCCGGGCGCGTGTGGAGGAGGAGGTCGCCAAACTCGCCGCGCGCGGCGTATCCAACATCCTCTGCCTGCGCGGCGACTGTCCGCCCGGGATGACGCCGGCGGACATGCCCGGCGATTTCGCCCACGCAGTCGACCTGGTGCGCTTTCTGGACGGGCGCGGCTTCTGCCTGGGCGGCGCGTGCTACCCCGAGTGCCATCCGGAATGCGCGCACATCGCGGACGACCTCGCGCACATCAAGGAGAAGGTGGACGCGGGGCTGGACTTCCTCGTCTCGCAGATGTTTTTCGACAACAATATCTTCTACGCGTATCTTTCCAAGCTTCTCGGGCGCGGCATCCGTGTGCCGGTCCTGGCGGGCATCATGCCCGTGACGAACGCGAAGCAGATCGCGCGCATCTGCCAGCTCTCGGGCTCCTTCCTGCCGGCGCGCTTCAAGGCGATAGTGGACCGCTTCGGAGACGACCCGGCGTCCATGACGGAGGCGGGAATCGCCTACGCGACGGAGCAGATTATTGACCTTTTCGCCAACGGCGTGAACGGCGTGCATGTCTACACGATGAACAAGCCCGATATCGCCGAGCGCATCATGGGGAATCTGAAGTGCATACTGGGACGCTAGATCTTTTGCCGCCCGCGGGCGAAATGCGCGCGGTTACGGGACCGGACGCGGACGTGCGGTCCGATTGGTGCCGCCGGCTGGCGCAGTCGGACGAGTGGGCGGATTCCGCCGCGCTTCTGAGTTTCGCCGCGCACGCCGGCTTCGCCCAAGCGACCGGCTGGCCGCAGGCGCGTTACTATGAGGAAGGCGGCGAGACCGTCGCGGATTTCCTCTCCTATGAAGAAGTCTACGGCATCAATCCCTACGAAGTCGGGGCGAAACCGCCGGAAACCAAGCGTGCCTTCAAGGAGCGCCTGGCGCGGCTTGTTCGCCTGACGGACGTGCGCAAGTTTTGGGAGCGTCCGCTCATTTCCCTTTCCAACGGCGAAACGCGGCGGGTGCTCCTGACGCGGGCGCTCGCGAAGAATCCGAAACTCCTCATCCTGGACGACCCGGCGGCGGGGCTGGATCCGGCGCAACGCGCGAAATTGAAGGACGTCTTGCAGGCGCTCGCCAAGCGTGGGCTGGCCATTCTGATGGCGTGCCACCATGCGGACGAGTGGCCCGAATGCGTCACGCGCGCCGTCCGGCTGGACAAAAAGGGACGGGCGAGCCTCGTGCCGTTTACCCCCACCCCGGACGAGGCGCCCGACGCGTCCCAGGCACCCGCCCGCCGGGCGGGCAGACCGTCCGGCGGCCCGCCGGTGATCGAGATTCGCGATCTTTCCCTGGACTACGGCGGACGCCGGCTCTTCAGCCACTTCAACTGGACCGTGCGTCAGGGCGAACATTGGGTTTTGCGTGGCGAGAACGGCTCCGGCAAGACGACGCTCTTCGCGCTCATCACGGGGGACAGTCCGTGGGCGTATGCCGTGGACATCAAGATTTTCGGCTTGCCGCGCGGGAATGGCGTGGCGCTGTCGGACATCCGCTCGCGCATCGGGGCGGTCAGCCCGGAGATGCAGGCCTACCTCGG
>DJRS01000106.1:0-197 GCA_002440145.1 Verrucomicrobia bacterium UBA6354 | reverse complement strand
CGGCCGTCCTGATCTGCCACCGGCGGGATGAAGTGCCGCCGCTTTTCGACCATGAGCTCGATCTCAACCATCTAGGGGATTGACATGCTGCATCATCTTCTCGTCGTGGCTTCCCAGGTCGGCATTCTCTTCGCGCTGATGGCGGTCGGCGCCCTGAGCCGCAAGTTCAAAATCATGGACGAGCCGTCCGTCAAGGG
>DJRS01000150.1 GCA_002440145.1 Verrucomicrobia bacterium UBA6354 | reverse complement strand
CACGAGAATCTTTTCTCATGGGCACGGGAATTCCGTCTGTTCGTGACGTCAAGCAACCGTCCGACGGGTCGGGCAGAGGGACGTCGTCCGCCCCAGCCCCCTCCATCATCCTTCCAATTGCCCGGAACACCCTTCCCCTTCTCCTTATATATAGAGCAAATCACGGAGGCTTCGCGAAGGTGGGAGGTCGACCTTCGCGAAGTTGGGGGGTCGACCTTCGCGAAGACCGATCCACCCTGTCCGAAACGCGTTCACAGCCCCGAACCGACTCCGGGTATCGGCATGAGAGGGAGAAGAGACCGCGGTCTCCAGAGCAAAAGACCGCGGTCTCTTGGGAAAAAGACCGTGGTCTCTTGGAGATGTTCTGCCGATGGCGCGGTCGCGGCATCCCATACCCGCCAGGTCTCAAGCCACTATTTGCCTGTATTTGGCAAACCGACAACCACCCCTCCCCGTTTCTCACGGGTACACTTCCTGTTTGACAAACTGGGCGGGGAAGACGCGGACGTCCTCCCCGCGTACACGCGTAACGCACCCTCCGGCGGAAAACTCCGCTGGGGTTTGGTTTTTTGGGGGCGAAGGAACGGATTTCGACCGTGAGGAAAGACTGATTTTCGTCCGTCAGCGCGGCGTTTGGGCCGCGCGCTTCCAGAAAGCCATGCTCTTCGAAAGGCCCCGCCCTTCCAGGTAGTTCGCGAGCGCCAGGTCGAGAGCGCGGCCGATTGTCGTCCAATCCGGCGCGGAAGGTTCAGTAAAGGGGATTTCGTTCCGGCAGAAGAGGCGCTTGCGCGGACGCTTCCGGACGGGCTTGATGCCGAAGCGGTCCGTTTCGCGTGCGATGGGCGAGTGCACCGTCAAGGCGAAGCGGTGCCAGAAGGCGCTCTGCACGAGGTCCGCCCGGAAGAGATTGCGGACGTAGCCGAGCGCGCCGAAGGCTTCCGCCTCCGTTTCGGTCGGGAAGCCGTACATCAGATAGGCGTGCACCATGATGCCCGCGGCATGGAACGCCTCCAAGGCCTGCCGGGCGGATTCGAGCGTAATGCCCTTGTTCATGAGCGCGAGGAGGCGATCGTTGGCGCATTCGAGCCCGCCCGTCACTGCGATGCACCCGGCACGCGCCATGAGCCGGCAAAGTTCGGGGGTAAACGACGTGTCAAAGCGCACGTTCCCCCACCAGGAGACGGCGAGTCCGCGGCGGACGATCTCCTCCGAAACGCGGCGAATCAGCGCGGGCGGCATGGCTTCGTCGACGAAATGGAAGCCCGCCCGGCCCCGGGCATGCCGGCCGAGCCGCTCCATCGCGTCCACGATCCGGACGGCGTCGGGCATTTCGAAGCACTTGATGTAGGGCAAGTGCACGTCGCAGAAGGCGCACTTGTGCCAGTAGCATCCGCGCGCCATCTGGAGCTTGATCCAGCGCCCGACGCTCCACAGCCGGTGCATGGGATTCGCCGTCTCGACGACGTCGAAATAATCGTCCCAGGAAATCCCCTCGTAGCTCGGCTCGACAAAGACGGGTATCGGCGTCCCTTCGGGGACGAAATGGCGGTAGCCCTCGTCGAGTATGAAGTCGTCGAAGTACCGCCGCGGACGCGAATCCGTCATCTCGCGCAGTTCGGTCGAGACGAACCCGCCGCCCAGAAGGAGGCGGATCGCGGGATGGTGCGCCTTGACCCAGGCGGCGATCTTGAAGGCGCCCACCAGCGTCCCGGGGAACGGGCACGTCACGCCGATCGCGGTCGGGCGCGTCTCGGCGATCGCCTGCTCCAGGCGCCGTTCGAGGAAGCCGTCCATCACGCCGCGGCGGCGGATCTGGCGTTCGACCTGCCCGAAGTCCGACGCGTTCGCGCTGATGCGCGCGGCGTAGCGGGAAAAGCCGAACGCCGGGTCTATCTCGTCGCGGATGCGCCGCGCCAGGTCCTCTATCCAGGCGGACGCCTCCACTTTCGCGTCCGCCGGGGCGTCGCCGGAGAGAAGCTCCAGGAGCTGTTCCGCCTCGTCTCCGCCATATTCGAGGAGAACGTCCCGGACCACTCCAATGGACAGGTCGCGCTGTTCCGCCGCGATGCCGTGCGCGCGCAGGAATCCGACGAGGTGCATCGTCGTGGGGTACGGCGCGTTGGTCTGCACGAGCGGCGGGGTCAGGAAGAGATAGCGGGGGCGCTTCATCCTTTGAAGAACGAAGTGAAGGCTTGGGTGAGTCCGTCCGCCTGCGCCGGGCGGGGACGCGCGACTTCCGCCCAAAGCGCCGCGCATTTCCCGCACTGCGCGCAGTCCGACGCGTGCGGACAATCGCGCACGGCGGGCCAGAGCGGGGACTTCCCGAGCGCGGCATTGTCGACAATGAACGGAAACCGGAAGCAGGGGTCGGTCAGGGCCGCCACGTCGCCCGCATACGAGTAGGACGCATAGGCGGCGATCACCTGCGACGGGATGGGATGGCGGCGCGTGGCGAGCTTCACGACGTCCACATGCCGCTCGTAGCGCGGCAGATCTTCCGGGCGGATCCAGATGGCGCGCAGGAAGTCCGTGTAATTGCCGCGCTCGTAGTGCGTGCGGCAGCGGAAGACCGAGAAACCGAACGCCGCGCCCGCGGCGGACTGCCCCATGCGATTGTGTCCGTGCAGGTTGTTGTGGAAGAGATGGAAGGGACAGTCGCGCAGACAGCCCACGTTCGCCTGAAGGCCGATTTCCTTTCCGCGGGCGTGGGCCCAGTCCGCCATGCGGGCGACGTAGTCCAGGCGGCGGTGGGCGTTGCGTCCGGCGTAGAAAGAATCGTAAAGCTCGTCCATGTAGGACAGCGCGATTGGCGTCGAGATGTCCATGTTGATGCTGAGGCGCAACTTGACGGCGGGCCAACGCTTGCGCACGACCGCGGCGATGAAAGGCGAAGCCGTCGTGAGATGTTCGGGGAGGAGGTCTTCCGCCGCCATTTCGCGCAGGGCCGCGTCCACACGATCCGCCAATTCGACGGAAAGGGAGACGTCGCCATAGCAAGTCACGTTGAAGATGGTGTCGAGCTGGACGCCGTGCGCGCGCGCCCACTTGAGGTCGGCTACGAGCCGGGCGCGGCGTTCAGGCGTCCATTCCGCCATCGGACGGCTCGCGCGGACGCCCGGCCAGGCGAAAAAGACCTCCTTGATGCGCCCGAGCCAGGGCGCACAGGCGTCCTGGAACGGAAAATTGTCGAACCAGCCGACGGCCAGGGTGCGCCGCGGGGCGGCGGGCATTGTCTTTTTCGCATTAGATGTGTTCACAGTCATACTCCCATAAACGACAGAGGCCCCTCAAAGGTTCGCTAGGCCCGCAAGACAAGCGCCGCGAGCGCGCACAGAAAGACGAGTCGCATGACGGGAAGCGTCTTGCGCCAGGCCAGGACGCCCGCGGCGACGGCGAGGGCCAAGGCGACGGGATTGACGTTCGCCGGGGTAAACGTGCACCACGAGACATGTGGACGCGACGAGACGTCCCATACGCTCATGGACAGAAACGCCCAAAGGGCCACCGCCATGAGGGACACCGTCGCCGGGCGCACGCCTTCGAGCATGCCTTGCACCAGGCGGCTCGATTTGAACTTCTCCAGCGACCGCAAAGCGAGCAGGAGGAAGAAGTAGCTCGGCAGCAGGAGGCAGGCCGTCGCGACGATCGCGCCCCCCACGCCCCCCATGCGATAGCCGAAGAACGTCGCGGCGTTGATGCCGATCGGCCCGGGCGTCATCTGGGTCAGCGCCATCAAGTTGGAGAATTCGTCCGGCGCGAGCTGCAGGTAGGGCGCGGCCGGGCCGACGAAATCGCGGAGGTAGAACGGCACCAGCACATAGCCGCCGCCGAAACACAAAGCGCCGTATTTCAGGAAGAGGAGCGGAATGAAGGCAAACGAACCGAAAACGCGCGTATTCCTGCGCACGGAAAGGGCGTCCGAAAGGAACCGCCGCACGATGCCCGCCAAAAGCGCCGCAACAAGGACGAGCGCGGGGTTCACGCGGCAAATGCCGATCGCACAGGCGGACAGGACCAAAACCACATAATCGCAGGCACTCTTGACGCACTTCGTCCAGGAACGAACCATCGTCGCCGCGACAATTCCCGTCAGGGCCGCGCGCAAGCCGACGAAGGCGGCGTTCAGCCAGACGTCGTCCAACGGCAACGCGCCGTACCCGGCCGAAACGAAAAGGAAGATGACAAGGCTGGGCAGGGCCACCGCCGCGAGACCGACCGCCGCGCCGGCGGCGCCCGCGACCTTGTTGCCGACATAGATGGCCGTATTGCCCGCGATGAGCCCGGGCACCATCTGGAAGACGGGCAGGTGCCCCAGCAGTTCGCCTTCGGCCGTCCACTTGAGCTTGCGCGAAAAGACGTCGTCCGCCACCGCAATGATCGCGAAGCCGCCCCCGAGGACGAACAGGGAGATCTTGAACATCTCGAAAAAGAGGATGGCGAGCGTCTTCAGCATGCGAGTCCCTCCGCGGCGAAATCCCACGCCGCGATGTGCAAAGCCAGTCCGGCGCAGGCGACGGCATCGTAGAGACCGTCGTGCCACGTGCGCCCCTCCATCTGGGGGACGCACCCGAACATCGCGCAGAGTTCGCCCAGCGCATAGCTCGGCAGGCGCGGATAGCGCGCACGCGCCAGCTTGAGAGTGTCGACCCACGGTCCCCACTTGGTCAAGGGCGCGATCCGCGTCAGAATCGTCCGCTCGGTCGCGATGTTGTGCGCCACGAGGCGGCGCCCGGCCAGGACGGGATAGAACGCGTCCCACTGCGCCATGAGGGGCTCCGCTTCGGGCGTGAGCGAAGTACCGAAGAACCATTCGTGGGTTTCGACGATCCGAAAGTCCCGCACGACCGCCGCGCCCAGCTGCCAGGGCTCGTTGGCGCCTCCGTTCTCGTAGCCCGTAGTCTCGAAGTCTATCGCAACAAATTCCATGTGGCGGATGCCGGAAACTTTTGCGGCGCCGCGCCACCGCGCGGCAAACCGCGATCAGAAGAAATATTTCGCCGCCGCCAAAAGCCCCTGCTTCCACGGGACGCGGTGAGAGACGCCGCTTTTCCCCTTGAAGTCGTCCAGGTGCGCGACGTACCAGTCGTAATTGCGCACCAGGGCCTGCTTGTTGGAGTAGCGCGGTTTGTAATCCAGCAGCTTCTCGGCCTTCTCGATCGAAACGAACGAATCGGTGCTGGCCGTCTCGTAGACCCACGGATACAGCGGCGAGAGATGCAGCTTCTCGAGAATGCGCAGAATGAAGATGAGCGGCTTGACCGGCATGCCGACGATCTTCTTGCCGTGCCCCGCGCGGTCCAGCACCGCCTGGTAGTCCTCTTTCATCGTCGTGAATTCTTTCGCGCCGATATTGAAGGCCGTGGCCACGACATCCTTCGGGCAGATCATCGCCCGCCAGATCGCCTGGTCGAGGTCGTCCACGTCCATCAGCTGGTAGCGGTTCTTCCCGCTGCCGATCATCGGGAAGCCGTGTCCCGTATACGCCCAGTCGTAGAACAGCGCGAAAACGCCCAGCCGCTCGGGCCCCACGAAACTCTTCGGACGGATGATCGACACGCAGAAACCGTCCGCAATCGCCGCGCGGCACAATTTCTCCGCCTCGATCTTGGCGTGGCCGTACGGACCGACCCCCACGAGCGGATCATCCTCGTAGATCGGATGTTTCTTCGGTACGCCATAGACCGCCGTGGACGAAATCTGGATCATACGGTCCAGCTTGTACTTGCGCGCGGCGGCGAGCACATTGCGGCAACCGTCCACTTCCGTCGTCCAGATGTCTTCCGCGCTGTAGAGAGGAAGCGCCGCGGCGCAATGCACGACGACATCGCACCCTTCCGTCGCACGCTCCACCGCGGACACGTCCCGCACGTCGCCTTTCGTGAACTTGAGCCAGGGCTCGGACTTCTCCGGATAATCGAAATCGGCGATATCCAAAACGCGCACTTCCTCCACGCCTTGCGCATGGAGGAAGCGGACGAGATTGATGCCCAGGAACCCCGAGCCCCCGGTGACGAGGACTTTCATCACTTCGCCTCGGGTGCGGCGGGCGCCGGAGCCGCCGGAACGGCCGGAGCCGGAGCGACAGGCGTCTCCTGGACGGGCGCGGCGTATTCCTCGCCCGCGACCACGCTGCCCGACGTCGGCGTCGAGGTCAGGCGCGCGAGAATCAACGTGTTCAAAAGGAACACGGCGCCCAGAACGGCCGTCGTCTTGATCAGCACGTTGCCGGCGTCCGCGCCAAGCGAAGCCTCGAGCGCGCTCGCGCCCGCGATCCCGCCCAGGCCGCCTTCTTTCGGCTTCTGCAACATGACGACAAGCGCCAAAAGCAGGCAGACGACCACTTCAACCACATACAGAAATCCAATCAGGATGCTCATTTCTTTCAACCTTTCTCACGTATTTCGGTACATTATATCATACCTGACGCTGTCTTGGCAAGCGCAATAGCCCTAGCGCGCCCGCAAATAGGCCGAATAGGCACGATAGGTCTGCCAGGCGTCGAACTTGGAGGCGAGCTCCCAAGGCGCATGCATGTTCAGAAGCGGCGTCCCCATGTCGAGGACCTTCATGCCGAAACGCGCCATGTACTGGGCGATCGTGCCGCCGCCGCCCTTCTCCATCTTGCCCAGTTCGGCCATCTGCCAGACGACCTCGCCCTCGTCCATGATGCGGCGGATCGTCGCCACGAACTCGGGCGAGCAGTCGCTCGCTCCGCCCTTGGAGGTTCCGCCCGTGTACTTGGAAGCCGCCGGACCCTTGTGGAATTTGGCGGCGTTTCCGGTCGAATCGACGTCCGGGAAGTGCGGATCGGCCACCGCCGTCACGTCTGCCGAGAGCATGGAACTCTTCTCGAGCGCGCGGCGGACGAGAATGTCCTTCGCATTCTTTTCCTGGCGTTCGATGAGCTCGGCGACCGTGTTCTCGAAGAAGCTGGACGTCATGCCCGTCGAACCGACGGACCCGATTTCTTCCTTGTCGCACATGAGAATCGCGGCCGTCTGGACGGGAATCTCGTCCGCGGCGTCCAAGAGCGCCTGCAGCCCCGCAAACGAGCACACACGGTCGTCGTGCCCGTAGCCGGCGATCAGCGCACGGTCGAACCCCACTTCGCGCGGCATTCCCGCCGGCACGATCTCCAGTTCCGCGCTGAGAAGGTCCTCTTCCGTCACGTCGTACGCCTTTTTCAAATAGGCGACGAGCCCCGCTTTGTCCGCCTTGTCCGCTTCGGGCTTCCCGTCCTTCGCCGGCGTCGTCCACGCGAGGACGTCCAGATCCTCGGCCGGGAAGAATTCGTCGCGCGTCTTCTTCGCCTGGTCGTAGCCGAGGTGCGGCAGAATGTCGCTGATCATGAACACGGGGTCGCCCGGCTTGTCCCCGACCTCGACCTGGACCTTCGTTCCGTCCTTGCGCACGATGGTTCCGTAGAGCGCGAGCGGCAGGACAAGCCACTGGTACTTTTTGATCCCGCCGTAGATGTGGCAATCGAAATAGACGTAGCCGCCCTTCTCGTAGAGCGGTTTCGGCTTGAGGTCGAGCCGCGGCGCGTCCGTGTGTCCGCCCACGATCTTCAGCCCGGCCTTGGCGATCGATTCGCTCCCGACGACGGCGGCCATGAGCGTGCGGTCCTCGTATCCCCGGTAGACCTTGTCGCCCTTCTTGAGCGTCTTGAAGGAATCCAGTTCCTTGAAGCCCGCCTCCCGCAAAAGGCGGATGCTTTCGGCGTAGCTCCGGCGCTCCGTTTTGGCGATCCCGAGATAGCGCATGTACCCGGCGCAGTAGTCCTCAAGCGGACGATAGACATTCTTTTTGTTCATAGACAGTTTTCCTTCTTAAACGGTTTCTTCTAGCAGACGCGGCGGTTCGCCAAAAGCGACGCGAGGACCCCGGCGAGCAGCAGCGCGACGCCCCCCAAAAGGAAGGGCGCGAACTTCTCGTCCCACCGGTCCCACACGTCCGCCTCGAGCGCCGTCGTCTCGAGTTTGTCGATTTCCTTCAGCGCCGCGGCGAGCGCCGCGCGGTCGTTCACGGGGAAGTAGCGTCCTCCCGTCTTCTTCGCGATGCTCTTCAGCTGCCCCTCGTCGAACGTCGTGTCGGCGTATGCGATGACGGGGCGCCCGAAAAAGTCGCGCGAGAAGAACGGCGTGCGCGCGGACTTCGTGCCGATGCCGATGGCGTAGACGCGTATGCCGAGCTTGGCGGCGGCCTGGGCGGCTTCCTCCGGCGTGACGGCGCCCGTGTTGCTCACGCCGTCCGAAAGCAGGATGACGGCCTTGGATTTCGGCTGGGCGTCCTTGAGGCGCAGCACGGCGACGGAAAGGCCGTCGCCAAGGGCCGTCATCTGCTCGTCCTGGGCTATCGCTTCGCCGTTCGCGTCGAACGCGACGGCCGCGACCTCCACCCCCCGCAGCACGTTGTCCAGCGCGGCGTGGTCCGCCGTCAGCGGCGCACGTGTCGCGGCATAGCCGCCGAACGTCACAAGCCCGATCAGGTCGTCCGGACGCTTGTCCACGAACTCGACGAAAAGCTTCTTGACGATCGCCAGGCGCGTCGTGTCCTTCGAAGGCTGTTTGCCCCGCGGCGTGAGGTCGAGCGCCTCCATGGACCCCGACACGTCCAGCGCCATCATGATTGCGAGGGCGTCCACCTGCCGCGTCCGGTGCGCGAGCGGCACGCGCGGGCGCGCCGCCGCCACGACCAGCAGGGCGAGCCCCGCCAAAAGCGCGTACGGGACATGCTCCGCAACCCATGCGCGCCATCCCCCCGACGTCCGCGGCAGACGTGCGAAGGCGGAAAACTTGATGCCGGACCGTTTGCGGCGGCGCAAAAGCCGCCACGCGGCGAAGCCGAGCGGCAACACGAGGAGAAACGCCCACGGCGAGGCGAAAACCGGCGTCATTTCTTTTCTCCTTCCCGGGCGGGCTCCGCCGCATCCGTCTCAAGGTAGTTCCGCGCGCGTGCCGTCGCGTCGTCCGCCATCTCGGGCGTCGCCTGCACACCTGCGAACTTCACGAGGTCCGCCGCATCCAGGAACCGGCGCAGCTCCGCGAACCGCGCCGTGGACTGCGGCGCGCGCGTGCGCAGTTCGTCGAAGAATTCCTGCGTCGTCAAATGCGGTGCGCGGATGCCGTACCGGCGTTGCACGTAGCGCCGCACCACCATCGTCAACTCGACGTAGAAATCCTTGTACCGCCCGCGGCCCGGCAAGCCCTTCTTGAGCAGCCGGTCCAGTTCCGCCCACGCCCGCTCGATCGGACTCATCCGGTGCTCCTTCACGCGCCGGACCAGATGGCGGATGCCCCACCAGAGCAGCCCGCCCGCCAAAAGCAGGACCAGCAGCCCGAGCGCGACCTTCCCCGCAAGCCGCCACGAAAGCGGCGGAAGCGCCTTTTCCGGCGCGCATTCGTAGTCCCCGGAGACCGCCGGACGCGGCGCCGGCGCTTCGAAACGGATGGGCCCCGCCCACGCATCCCCGATGACGAACGGCGCGATCTTGTAGACGGGCGCGACCGGTTCGGGCACGAGCTTCCAGTTCACGATCTGCGTGACGGACCCGTCCGCCCCCGTGAGAGGCTCCTCGGCATAGTCTTCGGCAAGCGAAAACCCCCGGGCCCGCGCACGGAAGTCCGGCGGCGCGAGCGTTTTTCCCTTGGGCGTCTTCAATGTGGCCGTCAGATAGAGACTCCGCCCCGGGTCCACCTGCGCCTGCTCCGTCTCGACGGTGAACGACACGCCGTCTTTGTGGAAATCAAGCAGAACGACGGCCAAAATCAGGATGTTCAACATGGTTCCTAACGCTTGCGCGCCCTCCTTTTGAACAAGGCACGGATGTCATTGACGTACGGACGGTCCGTCGACAGATCCACGCGATCCACCCCCGCCTGGGCGAGAAGCCGCGCCAGCCGCGCCTGGTCCGCCGCCGCACGCGCCGCGAACGCCGCCTGCACCGCCCGGTCGGACGTGTCCACCGCGGCGATTTCGCCGGTTTCCGGGTCCTCGAGTTCCACGAGTCCCGCGTTCGGCAAGGTCTTCTCCGTCGGGTCGGCGATCGTCGCGCAAATGACGTCGTGGCGGTGCGCGGTCAGCCGCAGCGTCTTGGCGTAGTCCTGCTCCGTCATGAAGTCGCTCACGAGAAAGACGACCGCGCGGCGTTTGCACACCCGGTTCAGGAACGCGAGCGCCCCGGCGATGTCCGTGCCGCCTTCCGCCGTCTCGCCCGCCGCGAGCACCTCGCGCGCCAGCCGCAGGACGCCGTCCCGCCCCTTGCGCGGGGGCAGGTACTTGACGACATGGTCCGAGAAGAGGACGAGCCCGACCTTGTCCTGGTTGCGGATCGCCGTGAGCGCCAGAAGCGCGCTCGCCTCCGCCGCGAGTTCCGCCTTCGTGCACCCCGCGCTCCCGTAGTTCAGGGACCCCGAAACGTCGACGGCGAAGAGGATCGTCAGTTCGCGCTCCTCGGCGTAGCGCTTGATGTACGGCACGCCCGTGCGCGCCGTCACGTTCCAGTCGATCGCGCGCACGTCGTCCCCGAAGGCGTACGGGCGCACCTCCTCGAATTCCACGCCCTGCCCCTTGAAGGAGGTGTGGTAGTCGCCGCTCAGTTCGTCGTCGACAAGGCGCTTGGTGAGCACGCGGATGCGCCCCACCTTCGCCATCAGCTCTTTGACGTCCGGGACCATGGCTTACGGCACGGGCACTTCGTCGAGGATCTTGTCGATGATCGCGTCGCTCGTCAGTTCCTCGGCCTCCGCCTCGTACGTGAGCAGGATGCGGTGGCGCAGGACGTCGTGCACGACGTCCTTCACGTCCTGCGGCGTCGCGTAGGCCCGTCCCCGCATGAGGGCGTTCCCGCGCGCCGCCAGGTTCAGGGCGAGCGTCGCGCGCGGCGAAGCCCCGTTCTGGATGCTGGCGCTCTTCTCGCGCGTCTTGAAGACGATGTCGAGGATGTAGTCTCCCACCTTCTCGTCGCAGTAGACCTGCTCCAGCGTCGCGCGCAGAGCGTCGATGTCCGCGCGCGTGCAGACCGTCTCCGCCCGCGGCTTTTCCGCGTTCTCGGCGAAGCGCTGCATGATGCGCCGCTCGTCGTCCTTCGAGGGCGTCTCGACGAGGCACTTGAACATGAAGCGGTCCACCTGCGCCTCGGGCAACGGATACGTCCCCTCCTGCTCGATCGGGTTCTGCGTCGCCAAAACGAGGAACGGCGTCGGCAGCGCGCACGTCTCCTCGCCGATCGTCACCTGCCGCTCCTGCATCGCCTCCAGAAGCGCCGACTGCACCTTCGCCGGCGCGCGGTTGATCTCGTCCGCCAGCAGGAGGTTCGTGAAGACCGGACCCTTCTTCGGCGTGAACTCGCCCGTCTTGGGCGAATAGACGAGCGTGCCCGTCACGTCCGCCGGCAAAAGGTCCGGCGTGAACGAAATGCGCTTGAACTCCAGCCCCAGCACCTTCGCGAGCGTGTTGCAGGCGAGCGTCTTGGCGAGCCCCGGCACGCCCTCGAGCAGAATGTGCCCGTTCGTGATCAGCGCCAGGATGAGCCGGTCGATCAGCTTCTCCTGCCCGACGATCACCTTGCCGGTTTCCGCGCGGATGCGCGCGACGAGTTCTTTCTGCGCCGCGATGCGGGCGTTGGCTTCTTTCAGGTCCATGATGGTTTTTCTCCTTCTTTTTGTAGATCTTGAATCTGTCCCAGGATCTTCTCCCGGGCCGCGGGCCACGGCTTGGTGCGGATGAGGCTGATCGCCAGCGTGAGCGACAGCCTTTCGCGGACGGCCGCCCCGTCCTCGTCGCGCGCCGGCAGTTCGCCGCGCTTGCGCGTCAGATAGGCCGTCCACAGGCTGCGGATGAAGCCGTGCGCCGTCTCGATGGGCGCCAGCGCGCTCGCCTCCACGCACGGCCCCTCCGCGAACGCCGCGTCGAACCACCCCCGCATGCGCGGCTCGAGCGTCCGCACGTACGCCGCGAGCGCATCCTCGTTCCGCGCGGAAAAGGTCTCCCGCCAATGCGCGAAAACCTGCCGCGAAAGCTCGTGCGAGAGCACGCAGGCGGGAAGCAGATCCGAAACTTCGCGCATCACGTCTTCCGCCGAGTCCGCCGACAGCAGAAAGCCCAAAAAGGCGCGTTCCGCGCGCGGCGGCGGCCGGACGTCCGCGGCGTCTTCTCCCGGCTGCGGCGCTTCCTCCTCTTCGGACGGCTCCTCCCGTTCTGCCTCCAGGGCGGAAGCGGTCGCCCCGTCCGCTTTTTTCGGCCGTATCTTCCGGGCGCGCCGCGCCGTCTCCGTCCGCGTCAGATCGTCCGCCAGCGCCGCCGCCGGAACCTGCAGGAGCTTCGCCGCCTCGCCCGCGAGACTCGCCCGGAGAACAGCCGACGAGCAGGCGGACAAGGTCTCGATCATTCCGCGCGAAATGCGCGCCACCGCGTCGATGGAATCCGGGTTCTTCTCCGCCGATCGCCCGGCCCGGTACTGGAACGCCACAATGGACTGCGCCCCGTCGAGCAGCTTCCGGAAGGCCTCCGCCCCCTCCTGGCGCAAAAACGAGTCCGGGTCGTGCCCGCCCGGCAGGCTGACCGTGCGGACCGGCAGCCCCGCCGCCAGAAAGAGCCGCGCCGTGCGGATCGTCGCCTTGTGCCCCGCCCCGTCGTCGTCGAAAACCAGCACCACCGCGTCCGCCACCGTCTTGAGCAGCTTGACGTGCTCCTCCGTGAACGCCGTCCCCTGCGAAGCGACCGCCACGGGAAAGCCGCTCGCGTGGAAGCGGATGGTGTCGATCTGCCCTTCGCAGACGATCGCCTCCCGGTGGGGCGACTTGGCGATGTTCGCCGCGGCCTTGTCGAAGGCGTAGAGGACGTTCGACTTCTTGAAGATCGGCGTCTCGGGCGAATTCACGTATTTGCCCGCGTTCTTCTTCTCCGCCAGCAGCCGGCCCGAAAAGGCGACGACCCGCCCCCGCTTGTCCCGCACGGCGAACATGAGCCGCCCCGCGAAGCGGTGGTAGCCCGGATCGCCCGGACGCTCCCCGCGGCGGATGACCCCCGCCTCCTCGAGTTCCTCGGGCGTGTAGCCCCGTTTCTTCGCCCAGGCGAGCAGGGTCGCGATCCCCTCCGGCGCGTAGCCGATGAGGAAATCCTCGCAGATCTTCCGGTCCAGCGCCCGTTTCCGCAGATACTGCCGCGCGCCTTCCGCGGCTTTCGACTTGAACAGGCACGCCTGGTAGAAGAGCGCCAGCTCGCCCATGAGCGCGTACAGCCGCTTGCGTCTCCCCGCTTCCGGGTCGGGTTTCTCCTCCAGGGCGACCCCGCATTGCGCGGCGAGCTTCCGCACCGCGTCGATGAAGGATACGCCCTCCATCTTCTCCACGAACGCGATGGCGTCGCCCGACGCGCCGCACCCGAAGCAGTGGTACAGCCCCTTCGCCCGGTCGATGTGGAAGCTCGGCGTCTTCTCCTGGTGGAAGGGGCAGCACGCCTTCAGCGAGGCGCCGGCCTGTTTGACCTGCACGCCATACGACGCGATCAAGTCCGCAATGTCGATGCGCGACTTGATCTCCTCGATCGTGGTCTCCGACAAATCGGCCGGCATGCGCCCTCCCGCTCCCAATCAGCCGCTCCGCGGCATTCTGTCCGCCCGCGGCGCTTCCGTCAGAACGGCATGTCGTCCAGCGCGTCCGCGCCCGCCGCGTCGAAATCGGGCTCCGCCGGCGCGGGGACGGGCTCCGTCGAGGAACCGTCCGCATTCAGGACTTCCAGGTTGAGCCCCGTCAAATCCGTGAAATACTTGACCTGCCCCTGCGGATTCGTCCACTCCCGCCCGTCGATGGCGAAGCGGATCTTGACGCGCTGTTTCTCCTGCACCTTCTCCAGCACGCTCGCGGCGTCCTTCTTGAAGGTGAAGGCGATATGGTTCGGCCACTTCGTCTCCGTCCCCACGTCGTCCGTCAGCACGATGTCGCGCTTCGAGAACCCGCTCGCAAACGTCTGCGTCGGGAGAATCTTCTCGACCACGCCCGTATATTCATAGATAGCTGCCATTTCAAGTCTCCTGTTCTTTCTTCGAAATTCCCTGCTATTATACCAAATTCCGTCCCGCTTGGGTAGGCTGCGGCCCGCGCCGCCCGTTTCCCGGCCCGCCCGGTCCGCCCCGCGTCATGCGTCGCGCGGGCCGGCGAGGCGTTCCGGATTGAACGCGGCATTGCCCGGCCGGAACGAGTCGTCGTACCGCGCGTGGGCGAAGACGCCCTCCGACACCGCCACGGGGAACGCCTGCTTCCGCCACCATTTCGCGCGGTTCAGGACGATTTCGGGCACGTATCGCCCGTTCAGCGTGCGCGTTCCTTCCTTGTGCGCCTCTATCCAATCGAAAACCTCCAGGATAAAAGCGCGGGAAGCGGCAAAGGGCTGGTCGGTATACTCCACCCACCGGGAAGTGGAAAGGAAAAGGCCGCCCGACTTGCGGAAGACCTTTGGGAAGCGCACGGACGGGTCCGCGCACGCCGCCACCGCCCGCCCGGCGAGACGCGCCGCCTTCCCCGGCCGCAGCAGCCGCCGCAAGGCGCACGCCGCCCCGGGTCCCCAGTAGCGCAGAAACTTCATTTCATCCGAGAACCCCGGCTCGAAGCGGTTGCGCAGCCGCACCCAATCCGCCTCGCCCGCGCGAAGCGCCGCGACGGCCTCCGCGAGGCGCGCCGCGAGCACGCCGGCCGGAACCGACACGGGATTGTCGTTCTGGCAGCTGAGGACGATATCGCCGGAGAGCGACTTGAGGAGCGCGTGCGTGCCGCCCAAAACCCCCAGATTCTCCGGTGTGCCGCGCGCATCGAAGCCGTACGCGGCCGCAAGCGCCCGGTCGGCGTCCGAGATCTCGTTGAACCAAATGACGCGTTCGTCCACGAGCGGCGAAAGCGCCGCGTAGGAATCGAGCGTGCGCGTCAGCGTCTCATGCGCATGCCACGATAGAATGCCCAAAGAAATCATGACGGTTATTGTACCAAATACCGCCGCGCCCGTCCAGCCCAAAATGCCGGTTCGCCTCTTCCCGCCCTCCTGACCCCTCGGCCCCTCAAACGGCAAGGGCGGCGGTCCCCTGCCGCCCGCGCGGCACCGCTCTCCATGTTCTCCCGGTCTCCACGACCTGCGGCCCGCGCGCCTAGCCGACGGTGGCGC
>DJRS01000007.1 GCA_002440145.1 Verrucomicrobia bacterium UBA6354 | reverse complement strand
GGCGGGAAGATGATCTGGTAGTCCTCTCCGCAGTGGACGGAAACGTTCGCCCAGTAGATCATCGACTCGATGAACGGTCCGCGGTTCATGAAGATGTTGTCCGCCCGCAGAACCGCGCGGTCGGGCATCATGGAAAGCCCGATCGTCCACTTGAGCCGGCGGCGCAACTCCGTCTCGCCGATCCAGATCGTCTTGGAGCCGTCTGCGTTCGCCGCGAGCTTCCAGTCGATCGGCATCGCGGTGGTCGCGCGGTGGTGGTGGGGGAAGTTCCACTCGACACCGCCGGAGATCCACGCGCCGAGCATGCCGATGAGCGCCGGCTTGACGACGTGCTGGCGGTAGAACGTCTCGAAGCCCGTCTGGCGGTCCGTCAGGTTGAGGAGATGTCCGCCGTGCTCGGGCAGAAGCCCCATCTGGAGCCAGTCGTTCTCCAGCGTGAGATACTTGTAGGTCTCGTCCATCTTGCCGTCGAACAGGACATCCTGCATCGGGTAGGGGTAGACACGTCCCTGCGCGCCCTGGTAGACGCGTCCAGTGTAGAACAGCGGCGTCTTGTCATACCCGCCCGGCGCATACGTCGGGAGCGTAATGCGGTCCTCTTTGACCGTTACGACCCCTTGTGCACAGGCGCAAAAGCCTATCGCGGCAAGCAGAAAAGACAGTATTCCGATTCTCTTTGAATTTTTCATGCTGTTTATTATACCACAATAAGGACCCGCGTTTAGACATTCTTCTGCATAAAAAACATGACGGATTGGGCAGACGCAGTCTTTCCGTGTCCGCGGCGACTTTGGCACGGCGCGAAACAGGCAAACAGAGCCGGACACCTCCGCGGATTCGGCCGAAACCGCGCCCATCGACGCGCGGAAGCCCTCTACGGCGTTACTTGCACACAGGGGGGGGCAAATTTTCCCCCGTCTGCACATCCCCGTAAGGGGGGAAAGACGAAAAAAGTCTGATTTTTTGGCGGGCCTGGCGATCTCGCCCCAGATTACACGCGCTCGTTGCTCCGGGCATCCACCCTCCCCTGACCCGGGCTCCGCACACCCTCTGCGTGCCTATCAACCGCGCATGGAATGCAGAGAATGCAAAATGGAGTCTGCCCCGTACTGCCGCAGGCGGCTCTCGGTGTCCCCCAGAGAACTCTTTGCTCCATAATCTGTCCGTTCCACCATGGAGAAGGCATATTTCTAGCGCACAAATATAACGAACCGCCGCGCAAGATAATTCAATGCAAACGAAAAGACGATCTGCACGACAGCGGCAAAAGACGTCATCACGCCAAAAGATGAAATCAGCCAAGCGCCGACCAGCGCGGCGAGCGCCATCGCGAAAGCCGAAACGCCGACAAAAAGAAGGAATTCCTTGTACCAGACATACCGCCCCGGCGTAAAGACGAAAAGGCGGTTGAGAACCCAGCAAAACAGATTGGATACGCAGAACGCCAAAGCGGTCGCAACCGGAAAACATACCGCACGCGCCCCGTCGGGCACCTCCGCCGCCGGCAAACGCAAGAACCGCACAGCCCAGTCGTCCGCCGTCAAACATTTCAAGACCGTGGACGCCAGCAAGTAAAAGACGACGAGCTGCACAAAAGTCGAAAGTACGCCTATGACGGCGTACTTCACGAACTGCGCGCAGGCACCCGCCTCGCGCGACAAGCATGCGCGCAGCTTCGCCATCAGACGCCGCCGCGGCCGCGCAACGAACCATGGCTCAAGAAGCCCTCGTACTTGCGCACCAGAAGATGGGATTCCATGATGCGCAGCGTATCCAGCGCGACGCCCACGATGATGAGAAGCGACGTGCCGCCAAAGAAACTCGCGATCGCCCACGGAATGTTCAAGCCGCCCATCAGCAACATCGGGATCAGCGCGACAACCAGCAATCCCACGCCGCCGATCAACGTTATCTTCGTCATGAGCGAGTCCAGATACTCCGCCGTGGCGCGCCCCGGACGGATGCCCGGCACGTAGCTGCCGTCCTTCTTCAGATTCTCGGAAATGTCAACCGCATTGAACTGCGTGGCGACCCAGAAGAACGTGAAGAAAAGGATAAGCCCGGCGTAGACGCACAGGTGAAGCGCCGTCATTTCGGAAAGCTCGTGCGCGAAACGGTAGAGCGCACCGCGGAAGCCTGTATCGGCCGAATTCGTAAACTTCATGATGATCGCGGACGGGATCTGGATCAGCGGCTGGGCGAAGATGATCGGCATGACGCCCGTATAGTTGACGCGCAGGGGCATGAACGTCTGCTGCATGCCGTAGCTGTTGCCGCCGACCACCGAACGGCGCGTGGAGTGGATCGTCACCTTGCGCACGCCCTGCGTCAACATGACCGTGCCCATCACGACAAGCAGGAAGAAGATGACGAGGATGACCAGTTCCGCATAGCCCGCCTGCGCCGTGCCGGCCGCGCCATTCACGCCGAAGTAGCGTTCCCACGCGGCGAAGAGCGCCGAGGGCAGACGCGACGTGATGTTGATCATGATGATGAGAGAGGCCCCGTTGCCGATGCCGAACGTCGTAATCTGGTCCGCAATCCACATCACGAAAAGAGACGCCGTCGTCATGCCGACGACCGTCATCAAATTGAAGCCCAACCCCGGATTGACGACAATCGACTGCCCTTCCGGAAGCGCGATGCCGAGCGCGGCGGGATGCGAAAGCGCCGTCGCGATGCCCCAAGCCTGGACCACGCAGAGAACTATCGTCAAATAGCGCGTGATTTGCGCGAGCTGCTGCCGCCCCGTCTCGCCATCCTTCTTCATTTTCTCCAGCGCGGGGATGACCGACGACAAAAGCTGGATGACGATCTGTGCCGAAATGTACGGCCAAATGGAGAGGAAGCCAATCGCGCACTGGCCGAGCGCGCCGCCCGTGAAGACCTCGAACCAGTCCAAAAGCCCGCCTTGGGAGCTTTCCTTGAAATTGGAGATGATCTCGTTGAGCACCGTCCAGTCCACGCCCGGCGTCGGTATCTGGGACACCAAGCGGCACACGAACACGAGCCCGAGCGTTATCAATATTTTCTTGCGCAGTTCCGGAATGCGAAATGCGTTTGAAAAACCTTTTGCCATCGACATGTTGCTATTCTCTCCTTTAGAAACTTTTCAATAATTATACCAAATTTGGACTGCACTTTTCAAGGTCATGCTGAAAAAATTCCGCCCAAGGGCTTCTTTCACACCTTTTTAAGCGCCTGCTCCAGATCCGCAATCAAGTCGCCGGGATCCTCCAGCCCGATCGAAAGGCGGATAAGATCCGGCGGAATCCCCGCGGCCTTGAGCTGTTCGTCCGACAATTGGCGGTGCGTATGCGAAGCCGGGTGCAGGACGCAGCTCCAGGCGTCGGCGACATGCGTCACGATGCCGATGAGCTTGAGGCTGTCCATGAATTTGACGGATGCCGCGCGCCCTCCCTTGATCCCGAAAGTCATCACGCCGCAAGGCGAAGGGCCGTCAAACTGCTTCTTCATCAACTTGCGGTAGGGGCTGTCCGGGAGGCCGGCGAAGTTGACCCACGCCACCTTCTTCTGGCTTTTGAGCCATTGGGCCACCTTGAGCGCGCTTTCCGCATGGCGGCGGATGCGCACGTGGAGGGATTCCAGCCCCAGATTCAAGAGATACGAATTGAACGGCGAAGGCACCGCCCCGAAATCGCGCATGAGATGCGCCGTGCACTTCGTCACGTACGCGCGCTTGCCGAAAGCTTTCGCATAGCTCAAACCGTGGTAGGAGGCGTCCGGCTCGACCAGCCCGGGAAACTTGTCCGCGTGCGCCGTCCAGTCGAAATTGCCGGAATCGACGATGCACCCGCCCACCTGGCTGGCGTGGCCGTCCATGTATTTCGTCGTGGCGTGCGTCACGATGTCGCAGCCAAACCGGAACGGACGGCACAGAACGGGCGTCGGAAACGTGTTGTCCACGATCAACGGCACGCCGTTCCGGTGCGCGATCTTGGCGAACTTGGCGATATCCAGAATGGCGCCCGAGGGATTGGCGACCGTTTCGCCGAAAACGCACTTCGTCTCGGGACGGAAGGCGGCCTGGATGGTTTTTGCGTCCGCATTGGGGTCCACGAACGTAAAGTCGATGCCCAGTTTGCGAAGCGACACGTTGAAGGCGTTGAAAGTCCCGCCGTAAATCTGCGTCGAGCAGACGACATGGTCGCCCGCGCCGCACAGATTCATGACGGCGAACGTGTTGGCGGCCTGCCCCGAACTCGTCAGGATCGCCGCGACGCCGCCCTCCAGCGCGGCGATTTTCTGCGCGACCGCATCGTTCGTCGGATTCGCCAGGCGCGTATAGAAATAGCCGGGCGCCTTCAAGTCGAAAAGGTCGGCCATGTGCCGCGTCGTATCGTACTTGAACGTCGTCGACTGGCAGATCGGGAGCTGCCGCGGCTCGCCGCAGGCGGGCGACCAGCCGCCCTGCACGCACAATGTGTCAATTTTCATCCTGTCGTTCTTCTTTCTCCAACCGCGCCACATGGAAACGCCGCGCTTCCAGAACAATTCTTTTCACCGCGAAGTACGTGATTGGCGTCAAGACAAGGGCCAGCAAAAAGCCGCCCGCGAAAAAACCGCCCAATACGCGTCCGCCAAGCCCCGCGAGGACACGCCACCCGTCCAGGCTCCAAACCGTCGCCTCGCAAAGCCGCCCCACGACGTCCGTGCGCAGGTATTCCCAGGTGAAAGGATGTCCGACAAGGCGGCTCCCGACCCAGATTTGCACCGGATAGATGAAGAAAATCGTCACTGGATTCGTGACCAGCGTCCCGACGGTCGCGCCAATGCGCGAAATCCGGAGCATCACGGCAAGCGGGATGGACACCACCAGCTGCATGCCGAAGGGGATGAAGCACCCGATGAACATGCCCAGCGCCCATCCCGCGGCGACGCGCTCCGGGGGGAGCGTCTCGCCGACTATTTTGTTCTTCAGGTCGCGAAGATATGCGCGCGGAGCGTTCACGAAACCGTATGGATGAAAAGCCCGGAGCGCAATTTAGGTTCGAACCAGGTCGACTTGGGCGGCATGATCCCGCCGGCGTCCGCTATCGCCATGACTTCGTCCATCGTCACCGGCTCCATCGCGAACGCCAGCGCCGCACGGCCGGAGTCCACCGCCGCCTCGAGCGCTTTGTCGCCGCGAACGCCGCCCACGAACGCGATGCGCCTGTCCGTGCGCGGATCGCCGATCCCCAAGACCGGAGCCAGAAGATTCTCTTGCAGATAACTGGCGTCCAGAGCCTCGACGGGGCTGGCGTTCGGCGGGATGTCCCAGGAAAGCGTGGTCCACTTCCCGCCCAGATACATCCGGCAGGACCGCGCCCCTTCGCCCGTCCCGATCGCGAAGTTCTCGCTGACCCGGGAGAGGAACTCGTAGGGCGAAAGCCCGTTCAGATCGCGCAGCAGGCGGTTGTAGGGCAGTATCCGCAACTGGCTCGCCGGGAATATCACCGCCGGGAACCAGCGGCTTTCGCCCTCGAAATCGTGCTCTTGGGCATAGCGCGCCGCCGCGGCGCTCCGATGGTGCCCGTCGGCGATGTAGGCGACCGGAATGCGCGCGAAAAGCTCTTGCAGTTCGTCCGCCCGGCAGCTCGCCGCCGGCGCGAACTCCCAGACCGTATGACGCACGCCGTCTTCCGCCACGAAATCGTAGAGGGGCGCCTCGTGGCAGGCCAAATCCACAAGTTCGTCGATCGCGCGGTCGTCGCGATAGGCCAGAAACGCCGGTCCCGTATGCGCACCGAGAATCTCGATGTGCCGCGTACGGTCGTCCTCTTTGTCTTTGCGCGTTTTCTCGTGCTGCTTGATGACGCCCGCGAGGTACTCCTTCGTGTCGAAGGTCGCGACGATTCCCGTCTGCGCATGCGACCCGACCGACTGGCGGTACACGTAGAACTCCGGCTCCGCGTCCTGCACGAGCGTCCCGTTCGCGCGAAGCGCGTCAAACGCCTTGCGCGCCTGCGCATAGGCCGCGGGCGACGAGGGATCCGTCCCGTCCGGCAAGTCTATCTCCGGGCGCGAAACGTGCAGGAAGCTCTTCGGGTTGTCCTTCGCGAGGGCACGCGCCTCCGCCGTGCCCACCACATCATAGGGAACGGCCGCGACCCGCGCGGCATCCTGGACGTTCGGCCGTACGGCCGCAAAAGGACGGATGGTCATACGCGATCAGAAGCCGACGTTGACGAAGGGGAAGAAGCGGACTTCCGCATCGCGGATCACATTGATGGCGCCCAGCTGGAAGCCTTGCAATTCTTCCGCTCGGTTGATGAGTCCGATCTGAACGCCGCACATCTCGCCCACCGCGTTGACCAGACCGCACTGCACGCCGTTGAGCCGTCCGGCCTCGTTCCAAAGCCCGACCTGCAATCCGAACGCGTCCGCCTGGGCCGCCGAGTTGTAGCACCCGATTTGCACGCCCGAAAGCTCGTCCTTCACGTCGCTGCGCAAGATGTTGATTTGGATGCCTTCAAAATAGCGGGATTTCCCCCAAAGGCCCAGATCAAGCCCCGTGACGCTCTCTTGCTTCGTCGAGAACGGAACCGTAAGGCGCAGACCGATGAGATCCGGCGTCTCGGGCATGTCGCCCAACGCAAAGAAAAGCGGCCACGCGGCTTCCTGCGGGCGCGGACTTTCCGATTCCGCCGCCTCCTGATCGCGGACGTCATTCTCCGCAAGCGTCGCATCCTTCGCGCAGACGGCGCCGGACAACACGGCCGCAAAGAGACCTGTAAGCAACTTGTTCATCTTTTGTTCCTCTCTGACTTTACTCGTACTGGACAACATTATACGATTTTCGCGCCGATTTGGCAAGAGCCCTCGCGCATTTACATGGCGCCGGCGAGCGCCGCGGCGAATTCGGAACATTTCACTTCCTTCGCGCCTTCCATCTGGCGCGCGAAATCGTACGTGACCGTCTTCGCGGCGATGACCTTGTCCATGGCCGCGATGACGAAATCCGCCGCCTCGTTCCAGCCCATGTGCCGCAGCATCATTTCGCCAGAAAGGATCAGCGACCCCGGGTTCACCTTGTCCATGCCCGCATACTTCGGCGCGGTGCCGTGCGTCGCTTCGAACACCGCCACACCCGTCTGGTAGTTGATGTTCGCGCCCGGCGCGATGCCGATGCCGCCCACCGTGGCCGCGAGCGCGTCCGACACGTAGTCGCCGTTCAGGTTGAGCGTCGCGATCACGTCGTACTCCGCCGGACGCGTCAGAATCTGCTGCAGAAACGCATCGCAAATGCAGTCCTTCACGATGATTTCGCGCCCGGTTTTCGGATTCCTGAAGCTGCGCCACGGCCCCTTGTCGATCAGCTCCGCGCCATATTCGCGCGTGGCCAGCGCATACCCCCAGTCGCGGAACGCCCCCTCCGTGAACTTCTGGATGTTCCCTTTGTGCACCAGCGTCACCGACTTGCGGTCGTTGGCGATCGCATAGTCGAGCGCCGCGCGCACAAGGCGCTCGGTCCCTTCCCGCGACACCGGCTTGATGCCGATGGACGAGGTTTCGGGAAAACGGATCTTCGTCACACCCATCTCGTCCAGCAGGAAACGCTTCACCTTCTCGACCTCGGGCGTCCCGTCCATCCACTCGATGCCCGCGTAGATATCCTCCGTGTTCTCGCGAAAGATCACCATGTCCGTCAATTCCGGACGCTTCACCGGCGAAGGCACCCCCTTGAAGTACCGCACCGGACGCAGGCACACGTACAGATCCAACTCCTGGCGCATGGCGACGTTGATGGACCGTATGCCGCCGCCGACGGGAGTCGTCAACGGGCCTTTGATGGACACCATGTAGTCGCGGCACGCCTCCAGCGTCTCCACCGGCAGCCACTCGCCCGTCAGCTTGAACGCCTTCTCGCCGGCAAGGACTTCCTTCCAGGCGATCGCCCGTTCGCCCCCATAGGCTTTCCCGACGGCGGCGTTGAGCACCAACTGCGCCGCACGCGTAATATCGGGACCGATTCCGTCGCCCTCGATGTACGGAATGACCGGATTCATGGGAACGGCAAGTTTCCCATCCTTCAAAGATATCTTTTCGCTCATGCCCTACATTATATCAAAAATCGGCGCGTTTGTGGGGAAATAGAATTGCGGAAGAAACTCCGAGGGGCGACAAAGGCTCCACTGACGTTCCGCCGCTTGCTTCGCACGCCCCGCCCCCAACCCAATGGCAGGGGGTAATTTAACCGTGTAGAGAATGTAGAAAATGTAGAGAATGTANNNNTGTAGAATGGGGGGCCGTGGGCGTCCAATGGTAGGGGCGGCAGTCCCCTGCCGCCCGCACGGGTTTAGCCGTGGAGATCGGGAGAACGTGGAGAGGTGGTTTTAGACAGGATTTACAGAATTGACAGGATTGGGGGCTGGGCTGGGCTGGGGACGGGATTGACCGCGGAGGCAGAATAGGGTAGCATAATGGGCGCATGAGCGGGGTCGAGAGCGAATCTCAGAATGGACGCAGGACGCGGCGTTCCAGGGCTGGGATTATTTCCAGCCAATATCCGATCGTGCGCCGACTTCGTCGCCCTCGGGCATCTTGACGCGCAGATCCAGCGCATGCAAATAGAGGCGCGACGCCTTCGGACCGCCGTACTTCACATCTCCGACAATCGGATGTCCCGCTTCCGAAAAATGGACGCGAATCTGGTTCTTTCGCCCGCTCTTCAGGTCCACTTCCACGAGCGTCGTGCCGTCTTCTTCGGATATCTTGCGCCATTTCGTGCAGGCGAACTTGCCGAATCTCGGGTCCTTGACGCTCTTTACTTTCATCGTCACGGGATTGTCGCGCAGATACGATTCATAAACGCCTTCCGAGGCAGGAAGGAGACCCGAAACACGGGCAAGATACGTCTTTCGGGCTATCCGGTTCCAATTCGCGCGCAAGGCTTCCGCAAGCGCCGCGGTCTTGGCGAACAGGAGCACACCACTCGTCTCGCGGTCCAGGCGATGGACGAGCCACGCCCGCCGGGAGCTCTTCCGTTGGCCCTTGCGCAAATAGTCCGTGAGGATGTTTTCCGCCGTATACTGGCTTTCGCGCGCCGCGCGGCCGTGCAGGCGCGTATGCGTCGTCAAGAGCCCGGCCGGCTTGTCTATGATTACAATCCGCGCGTCTTCAAAGAGGATGCGGAACGGCAAGACGGGTTTCTTCATGCCGGCAAATCGATTTTCGGAGGTACCGGCGCCAAGGCGACGGACACGCGCAAAGCCCGTTTCAAGGCGCGCGCCAACGCCGCGACGCCGTAGGTCTCGGTCTCATAGTGCCCGGCCAGGACCATCTTCATGCCGACATTTTCCGCGGCGATGCGCTCCCCCCAGTTCGCTTCGCCCGTCACGTAGAGATCGCATCCGCGCGCCTTGGCTTCCTCCGCGAATTCGCCGCCGCCGCCCGAACAGACGCCGACGCGGCGTCCGTCCTCGAGCCGGCCGACCAGACCGATGACATGGCCATGGTACGAAAAGGCGGGCTCGCAGTCCGAAAGCCCGAAAGCGCGCGCAAGCTCCCGGTTGTTGCCGACTTTCGGGTTCGCGTCCAAAGGCAGATGGACGGCGTAAAGCGCCAGATTGTGCTTCAGGGCGGTTCGGACGACCGCGTAGGCGCTGCCCGTGAGACGGCGAATGCCGCCCCCCCAGGAGATGCCGTGGTGCACCACGCACAGTTGCGCGCCCGCCTTCGCCGCCTGTTCCAGAAACGCGGCGGAGGCGTCCACGCCGAACGCCACGGCCGCGATCTCGTCCCCTTCGCGGTCGATCTGCAGCCCGTTGTTGGAGACGTCGTCGAACGCCGCGCAGTCCAGCGTGCGGTCGAGCCAGGAAAGAACACGCGCAAGTTTCATGTCGGCCGGTCCGCTTCCGTCAAGGCGCCATGAACAGGGGCGAGCGCGGATTCGCGTTGTCCGCGGCGTTGAAGTAGTACTCCTGCCCGGTGGCGTCCATGACGCTGCGCCAGAGGTCGCTCTTGAGCGAGAGGGTCTGCCGCTCGAACGTCGCCAGCTTGATCGGTATGAGCGCATAGCTCTCGCCCAGGTTGCCCACCACGCAATTCGTGCGCCCGGCCATCGCCGCGTGCACCGCGTTGCGCGCGAGCATGTAGCAGCGTATCGCGTCCGTGCCGCGCGCCGGAACCGAGCGGATCGTGTAGCTCGGGTCGAAATACTTGACCGAACTCTTGATGTTCCTGGAAGCGAAGTACTCGGCGATCTTGCACTTGAGGAATTCGCCGATGTCCTTCTTCAGGATATTGCCGCTCGCGTCGCGCCGCTCGGGTTCGCCTTCGATGAGGTTCTGTCCGGCGCCTTCCGCCACGACGACGACCGCGTGCGTCTTGCCGGCGGCGAAACGGTTCTCGAGCGCGGCGAGCAGGCCATGCGGGCCGTCCAGCGTGAAGTCCATCTCGGGCACGAGGCAGAAGTTGACGACCGGGTTGGCGATGGACGTGTACGCGGCGATGAAGCCGGAGTCGCGCCCCATGAGCTTGACGAGCCCGATGCCGCCCGCCGTGCCTTTCGCCTCGACGTGCGCGCAGCGCGTCACGTTCGTCGCCTCCGCCACCGCCGTCTCGAAACCGAACGAACGACCCACGAACTGCAGGTCGTTGTCGATCGTCTTGGGGATGCCGAC
>DJRS01000092.1:2058-6174 GCA_002440145.1 Verrucomicrobia bacterium UBA6354 | reverse complement strand
TTACTGTTTTCTCAAGCACCGGATCAAAGAACCCACCTTGCTCGGGTGGTGAAATTGGCAGACACGTATGCTTGAGGTGCATATGGGTAACTCCTTGCGGGTTCGAGTCCCGCCCCGAGCACCAATCCAAAGCCGCTGATTCCTGGTATGTTTTGCTGTCGGTTGTTTGTCGTCCAGCTTTTGCTTTCGCTTCCCTGGATGCGGGATGTTTGATTTTACGGTGCGGCGTTGTGGATGGAACGCTGGGGGACTGCCGGGCGGAGCGTTTGAACGCTTATCGTCCGCGGAATAGGTTGAACCGGTATTCCCCGCGGTCTAGCATGAAGCGTTTGCGAAGGAGAACCCGTTCATGCAAGTTCATTCCTATTTCTTCAATGGGTATGGCGGTAAAGGGAAATGTATGGTATAATATCCACAGTTGAATGCGAGATAGTATGCACAAGACTGAAACGATGAAGATAGGATGTCATCTCTCCAGCTCGGGAGGGTATCTGGCCATGGGCCAGACAGCCGTCTCGATTGGGGCCAATGTCTTCCAGTTCTTTACCCGGAATCCGCGCGGCGGCGCGGCGAAACCGCTGGACAAGGCGGACGTCGCCGCGTTCAACGAATATGCCGCGGCCTACGGGATCGGTCCCATCATGGCGCATGCGCCCTACACGCTCAATTCCGCCGCGGCGAGTGCGCATCTGCGGACTTTCGCCGAGGACATCATGCTGGACGATCTGGCGCGGCTGGCCGAAACGCCGGGGGCGCTCTACAACTTCCACCCCGGTTCCCACGTCGGACAGGGCGTGGAAGCCGGCATCGAACTCATCGCGACCAATCTGGCGCGGCTTTTCGCGCGCCGGGAAGTCGCCGCGCCTTCGTGCGTCCTCCTCGAGACCATGGCGGGCAAGGGGACGGAAATCGGTCGCACATTCGGCGAATTGCGGACTATCATCGACGCGACGGACGCGAAACTCGGACGCGCGGCGCCCCTGGGCGTCTGCCTCGACACCTGCCACGTGTGGGACGCGGGCTATGACATTGTGGACGATTTGGACGGCGTCATCAAGAAATTCGACGCGGAAATCGGTCTTTCGCGCCTCAAAGGCATCCACCTGAACGATTCCATGAACGGGTGCGGGAGCCACAAAGACCGCCATGCGCGGATCGGGAAGGGCAAGATCGGCTTGGAGGCGCTCGCGCGCGTCATCAACCATCCGGCCCTGCGCGATTTGCCGTTTTATCTGGAAACCCCTTGCGACCTCCAGGGTTATAAGGAAGAGATCGCGCTATTGAAAGGACTGCGCACATGAGAATTTTCCGTGAACCCGCCGAATTGCAGGAATGGACGCGTACCCGCCGGCTGGAGGGCGCCACAATCGCCCTCGTGCCGACGATGGGGTACCTCCACGAGGGGCACATGAGCCTGATTGCCGCGGCGAAGGCGCGCGGGGCGGACGAAATCGTCGTCAGCGTCTTCGTGAATCCGGTGCAGTTCGGTCCGAACGAGGACTACGCGACGTATCCGCGGGACGAAGAGGCGGATCTCGCCCAGTGCCGCGCGGCCGGGGCGACGGCGATATTCTTCCCGACGCCGGCGAACATGTACCTGAAGCGCCACTCGGTCTACATCACGGAAGACGACGTTTCCAAAGGGTATTGCGGCGCGCGGCGTCCGGGACACTTCCGCGGCGTGTGCACGGTCGTGGCCAAACTCTTCAACCTGGCGCACCCGACCTTCGCGGTGTTCGGTCAGAAAGACTACCAGCAGGTTCAGGTCATCCGCCGGATGGTGCGCGATTTGAACTTCGACCTCGACATCGTCACCGCGCCGATCGTGCGGGAACCCTCGGGATTGGCGCGCTCGTCCCGGAATACTTACCTTTCGGCGGAGGAGAAGGAACGGGCGCTCGCCCTTTCCCGGGCGCTGGCGTCCGTTACGGTGGGTCGGCAGGCCGCCGCGGAACAGGCGCGCATCTGGGAGATGCTGGAAAAGGCGGGCCTGAAGCCGGATTACGTGGAGTTCGCGGACGGCGAGACGCTGGATCCGGTAAAGGAGACGGCGCCGGGCACGGTCGTCCTGCTCGCGGCGTATTGCGGCAAGACGCGGCTCATCGACAACCGCGTGCTCTAAAGGTAGTTTGACAATAAAGAGAAGGAGAACCGAACAGTCATGAAGCGCATAACCATCTGTTGCACGGCAATCTTCGCATTTGCGATGCTCTTTGCCGGCGAAAAGGTCTATCTGTGGCCGGCGGGCAAGATGCCGGACGCCCAACCCCATCAAATCGCCGCGATGACGGACGAAGCGGGCAAACCCGGCTTCAAGGCAGACGAACACCGTGCACCGTATTTGGAGTGGTTCGACCCGCCGGCGGCGGAAAAGCGCACCGGGGCGTGCATGATTCTCCTTTCCGGCGGCGCATACGAGTGCCTGTGCGACGTGGGGCATATCCAGAATTGGACGAAAATGCTGACGGAAGCGGGCATCCAGTGCGTGAATCTCGTCTACCGTTCGCCGCGTCCGAAAGGGCTGCCGATCTACCAGACGGCGTGGGAAGACGGCCAGCGCGCCGTCCGACTGGTCCGGAACGAGGCGAAAAAGCGCGGCATCGACCCCGAACGGATTGGCGTCATGGGGCAGTCCGCCGGGTCGCACCTGGCGACGCTTCTGGCGACGAGTTCCCAGACGCCCGCCTACGCCAAGGTGGATGAATTGGACGAGATTCCCTGCCATATCAACTGGGCGTGCACGCATTCCCTCGCCTACGGCTTGACGGACGGCTACGGCATCCCGAACTCCCGCATGGGCGACCAGCCGGACGTGAAGCTGGATTCCGCCTTCAAGTTCGACGCGAAGACCTGCCCGATGTGGCTGTCGCATGGCGGAGTAGACGTGTATTCGCCGCTCGCTTCCACGCAGGTCTACCGGCAGCTTCGCCGCATGAAGATCCCGGCAGAAGTGCACCTGTACCCGGATAAGTGGCATGGCGTGTGGGGGACGGAACGCGCGCTGGAGTTCATGCGCCAGATGGGATTCCTGGGCAAACCCGCGGCGGAAGTCCGCGTCATGACGCGCTATACCGCGGCGGACAAGGCGGCGACCCACAGCGGAAAGATCCCGGTCTGGCCGGAAGGCAAGATGCCGAACGCGTCCGCCAAGCAGTGCAAGCCCTATATCGAGTGGCACATCCCGAAGACGCTGAAGACGAAGGCGATTCAGATCGCCTATTCGGGCGGCTCGTACATGGGGAACGATCCGAACAGCTTTGAAGTGGCGCCGGTGCGCCGGTATTTGAACGAGAAGGGCATGACGGTCGTCACCCTGAAGTACCGCACGCCGCGTCCGGTGGGACTCGCGAAGCATACGACGGCGTGGCAGGATCTGCAGCGCGCCATCCGCCTGGTGCGGGCCGGCGCGGCGGAACGGGGGCTCGACCCGAACCGTATCGGCATCACGGGCTGCTCGGCGGGCGGACACCTTACGCTTATGGGTGCGACAACCTCGAAGACCCACGCGTACAATCCGATCGACGACATCGACAAGCAGCCGCTCGCGGTGCAGTGGGCGATTGCGATCTATCCGGCCTATGCGCTGACGGACGGTGCGGAAGAGTGCAACACCAACGGCGGCAACGGCGACGAGGACCGGCTGGTGCCGGAATTCGCCTTCGATCTGGATACGCCGCCGATTCTGTTCATCCATGGCGACGCGGATGTCTGGGCGACGATGAATTCCGTCAAAACGTGGGAGCAGCTCCGCCGCATGGGCATCCAGGGCGAACTCCATACCCTCGCCTTGCGCAACCACTGCTTCATGGACAAGGCGACCCCCGGCACGGGCAGCTACACGTATCTGGACCGTTATTGGGAATTTTTGACTGAAAAGGGCTTCAACAAGTAAGCTGATCATGGCGAATCCGCAGGACAAAGTTTCGATTTGGGGCGTGGCGATCGGCGGCAGTCTGCTGATCCACGCCGTCATCTTGGGCTTGCTCGCGCTCACGTCGGGTGGCGGGACAACCCCTCCCGAGGAAGAGGTGGTGCCTCCCGAACAGGTCGCCGGGGACGTTGCGCCGGAACCGGGTGGCCGTTCCGCCGGAACGGTGATGCCGTCTCGCCGGAACG
>DJRS01000092.1:0-2039 GCA_002440145.1 Verrucomicrobia bacterium UBA6354 | reverse complement strand
CGATGCCGTTGCGCCGGAACCGGGTGGCGGTTCCGGCGCAACAGAGACCCAAGTTGCCGCGCCCGCGGCGGAATCTCCGGCGGCGGGCCCCGTCCTCTATGAGGTGCGACAGGGGGACAATCTGACGCGGATTGCCCGGGCATGCGGGTCGACGGTGGCGGAACTGGCCGCGCTGAACGGCAAACCCGTCAAAAGGCTGGAGAAACTTTGGGTTGGACAGAAGATCAAACTGCCGCGTCCGATAGCGGAATAAACGTGTAATAAGGGAGTAAATACATGCAAAAATGGTTCAAATCTGCCGTTATCGGCCTGTTTGTCGCGCTCGCCGGCTGTGCGGGCTTCCGGACTTCGCCGTGCGCGTGCCTTCCGTGCAAAGCGACCGCGGCGGAGACGGTCGTCATCGCGTCCAACCGGGTGGGCGTATGCAGCTGGAGCTGGCAACTGCCGCTGCGGCAGGTGGCCCGGGAGATGTCCGCGGACGGCGTGAAGGGCATCCATCTCGCGTTGGGGCCGTTTTTGCATCCGGACGGACGGCATGGCGCGGCGGAATCCGCCGAGACGCTCGCGTTCGTCAAGGAACAGATCCGTTCGGGCAAGTGGGTCCTCATGAGCACCATGATCGGCACCATCGGGGAGGACTATTCGACGCTGGACTCTATCCGCCGGACGGGCGGGATCGTGCCGGACGCGACCTGGGAGGCGAACAAGAAGCTGGTCACGGCGGGTGCGCGGCTGACGAAGGACCTCGGGGGCAAGTACATGTCGCTGCACGCCGGCTTTCTGGACGAAAAAGACCCGGTTGCCTACAAGAAGTATGTGGAACGCGTCACCTGGATGCGCGACGAGGCGGCGAAATACGGGGTTGAACTGCTTCTGGAATCGGGGCAGGAGACGGCGGACGATCTCGCGGCGTTCATGAAGAAGGTCCCGGGCGTCGGCATCAACTTCGACCCGGCGAACATGATCCTTTACGCTAAAGGGCGTCCGATGGACGCGGTCAAGACGCTGTATCCGTGGATCAAGCAGGTCCATGTAAAGGATGCGGTCGTGACCCAGAAGCCCGGCACCTGGGGAACGGAAGTCGTCTGGGGCGAGGGCGAAGTCGGCGGACGCGCCTTTATCGCCGAACTCGAGAAACTAGGCTACAAGGGCAACTATATCATCGAACGCGAAGGCGGCAGCAACCGCGCCGGCGAAATCGGCGCCGCCCTCGACCGGATACGGGAATGACATGAAGCGAATCGGGATTATCGGTGCAGGACGTTTCGGGCTTTCGTTGGCGGAATCGTTGGCGAACGCGGGGCTGGAGGTTCTGCTGATCGACCGGCAACGGCCGGCCATGCAGACGGCGAGCGAGTTCGCGACGGCCTTGCAGGGGGATGCGACCCAGCCGCGCGCGCTGGAGGAAGCCGGGTTCGGCGAATGCGATCTCGTGGTTGTCGCAATAGGCAGCAATATCGAAGCTTCCATGATGGCGACGGCCAACTGCAAGGAATTGGGCATACCGAACGTGATCGCGAAGGCGACAAGCGAATTGCACGGCAAGATCCTGCGCCGCATCGGCGCGGACAGCGTCATCTACCCCGACCGGGACAGTGCGCACCGTCTGGCGCGCGCCATCGCCAACCACAATGTCGTGGACTTTCTGGAAGTTTCGGACGGCTATTCCATCGCGGAGATTTCCGTGCCGGAAAAGGTGCGCGGCAAGTCGCTCGCCGAGGCGAATCTGCGCCAGACGACGGGCATCACCGTGCTTTGCGTGCGCCGGGCGGACAAGGATCCGGCCAAACCGCGCAAAATCATCATTCCGCAGGCGACGGACATCCTGCGCGGCGACGACAAGCTGATTGTTTTCGGCGAGACGAAGAAACTGGACGCGCTGTCTTGACATGAGTTCCCTCGTCATACAGGGGGGGCGCGTGATTTCGGGCGTGCACGCCGTCTCCGGGAACAAAAACGCCGCGCTGCCCATGATCGCCGCGGCGCTTTTGACGTCCGAACCGGTGACGCTCGAGAATGTGCCGGACATCGCCGACGTG
>DJRS01000058.1 GCA_002440145.1 Verrucomicrobia bacterium UBA6354 | reverse complement strand
GCGCCGGAACGGGGTGGCCGTTTCGCCGGAACGCGTGTGCGATCAGGCGTGGACGGCGTTCTTCCCCGCTCAACTGCGACGCAGACGCAAATCGCGACAGGAACGCGCGAATCGACGAACGGCTTCGTTTTTCACCCGCTTGGCGAAAACGGCAAATCCACTTCCCCCTTGAAAACAAAGGTCGCATCCTCGATTCTAGCCTTTCAACTGCGATTTCCAGGTTAAACCGGGGGTGGGGGCGCGCCTTCTTACCGTTCTAATTGGGGTTTTCGGGGCAAGCGCCGCGGGAGGCGGTGCCCTTGAATTCTTCCATGGTTTCCGCGGATGAGGCGTTTACGCCTCGTCCACCCACGAGCGTGGCGAACGTGAGGAAGAGGATGCGTAGATCGAGCGCGAGGGATTGGTGATCCACGTACCAGGTGTCGTAGGCGAATTTCTCTTCCCACGACAGCGCATTGCGTCCGTTGACCTGCGCCCACCCGGTCAATCCCGGGCGTACATCGAGCCGGCGCGCCTGTTCGGGGGCGTAGCGCGCGACATAGGCTACGGGCAAAGGGCGCGGCCCGACGAGCGACATGTCGCCTTTGAGGATATTGACCAGTTGGGGGAGTTCGTCGAGGGAGGTCCGGCGCAGAAAGCGTCCGAGCCGCGTCAGGCGTTCCATGTCCGTCCCGGGGCCGGGGCGCATCGTGCGGAACTTGAGGATGGTGAAGGGGAGACCCTTGAGCCCGGCGCGCGTCTGGCGGAACAGGACGGGACGTCCGTCGCCGAGCAGAAGGACGAGCGCGACGAGAAGGGCCAGGCTCCCCCAGAGCGGAAGCGTCGCGACGGCCAGCGAGATATCCAGAAAACGTTTCATCGGGACGCCGCTTTCCGGGGCGGAACAAGCGTCAGGCCGACGGCCGTCATGACAGCCAATATGCCCACGAGCAGTTGCCGGGTGAATTCCTCGCCGAAGACGAATACGCCGATGGCGACGGCCGTGAGCGGTTCGAGGGCGCCCAGGACCGCCGTTGTCGTGGAACCCACGCGCTTGGCGCTTATGCTCATGAAGGCGAGGGAGAGGAGTGTCGGCACGAGCGCGAGGAAGCCGGCGTAGCCCCACTCCGCGGCGGAACGGGGCAGGATGAAGCCTGCGGGCCCGATGAAGAGCGCGGTCCACAAGGCGAGGGAGAGGAGGCAGAAGAGGATGATCCAGAATGTCATCGTGATGATGGGCAGCGTGCAGGGTGCGCGGTCCACGACGACGATGTAGGCCGCGTAGGTGGAGGCGGCAATGAGCATGAGCACGACGCCTTCCAGCGTGATGATGTGCTCTTCGTTGCCGCCGAGGCTCAGATAGGCGATGCCGCCCGTGGCGAGGGCGATCGCGCAGATCGTCGTCAGGCGGAGTCTTTCCTTGAAGAAAACGACCATGATGGCCGCGGTGATGATGGGGTAGATGAAGAGGATGGTGCTGGCGACGCCGACATCCATGATCTTGAAGCTCGTGTAGAACGTGCAGGAGGAAGCCGCGAAGAGCACGCCGAGCGACGCGGTCGTCAGAAGTTCCTTCTTCGCGGGGCGGAATCTGTCGTGGGCGACGAGCCCCGCAAGCGCGAGAATGGGCAGGGCCAAGGCCATGCGGTAGAGGATGACGGTCTCGGGAATCCAGCCGAGCCGGTAGAGGTGCACGGCGCCGAGCGGGTTCGTACCGTAGCAGACGGCGGCCAGGATGCCGAAAAAAGCGCCGATGAAATAATTCTTGTTCATGAGAATGTTCTTGCGGGAAGGAAATCGTCTTTGGGTCAGTTTGCGCGGGCCTGCCAGCTCCGGCGGTCCGCGAGGCGCGGCTTGAGTCCGATGAGCTTGCCCAACACGCCGAAGCCGTAGACGCAGAGCGTCGCATAGCAGACCGGCAGGTGCCACAGGGCGGCGAGCCGCGAGCCTTTGGGGCTGCGCGCCGCCAGGAGCGCCGTCTGGACGACGAGCGGCAGAAACGTAATGGCGGAGAGCGCGAACAGCACGGCCCCGCGCGTCTTGCAGTCCCGCCAGGGGTAGGTGCGCTGCTTGGCCGCGGCGAAATAGAGAAAGTCGCGGATGCGCCGGTTCTGCTTGCGGACGAAGTCGCCGAAATGCGCGCAGTAGAGGTGGATGATGGACGTGTCGACTTTGGCGACGGCTCCGCACCCCTTGGCGACCGCTTCCGCCGCGACGTCGATATCGAAAAAGTAGGGCTCCCACGAGACCTTCCCGAGAATGCTCCGGCGGAAGATGAATCCGTTCGCGCCGATCGTGGGGAGCGTGTTGCGCGGATGTAGAATATACCAGCGCGTGCCGTCTGCCTCCGTACGGGCCTCCAGCGGGATTTTCAGTCCGGTCCATTTCCCCGTGACGGCCGAAACGCGGTCGTAGTTCCCGGCGAACAGACAGACCGGGTCGTTCATGCCCAGCGCGGCGAAATAGCGCGTAAGCGAAGGGTCGTTCGGGCGCGCCGAATAGCGCAGGGGCTCCGTCGCGAAGACGGCGGGGTCTTCGAACGGCGCCAGCATGTGCGCCAGCCACTCCGGGTCGGGCAGGATGTTGTCCGAATCGACGAGCGCGACGAGTTCGCCGTGCGCGGCGTTTATCCCGGCGGCCTTGCCGGCTTCGCCCGTCTTGAGCGGGTTCGGGCACACGGTCTCCACGCCGAACCGGCGCGCGATGCGGACCGTGTCGTCCGTCGAACCGCCGTCCGCGACGACGATTTCGCAGTCGGTGAACGTCTGCGCGCGGATGGACGCGAGGCAGTCGCCCAGGGTCTGGGCGGAGTTGAGAGTCGGGATGACGAAAGAAACCTTCATTGTTTGTCCTTTTGGGCGAAAAGAGCCAGTCCCGCGCAAAGCGCGCGCAAGACGGCCGTCGCGAGCATGAAGCCTGTCAGGCGGTCGAGCGAAGAGAAGAACCCGCGCGCGGCGAACAGGAAGGCGATTGCCCCCAGGTTGAGCGGCGCGAACCAGAGCAGGAACCCGAAGCGCCCGGCGGAAAGCTCCGCGTTCGTGTAGAAGACCTGGCAGGAGGTGAGCCCCGTCGCGAGGACGAGGACCGGCATGAAGCGCGCGCAGGCGGCGTAGGCGTTCCCGTTCGGCAGGAGCGCGAGCAGGTTCTCGCCGTACGGAATGTAGACGAGCGCCGCCAGAAGCGCGACGCCCAGCGTGACGCCGCTCGCCGGCAAGACAAAGATGCGCGTGGCGCGTCCCTCGCGCGCGGCGTCCGCCGTATGCGGGAACATGACCCAGAGAAGCGGGATCGTGACGAGATAGAGGAAGTCCGAGAAGCGCGAAACCATGTAGTAGCCGGCCGAATCCGCCGCGTCCAAGCCCGTGCGCAGGACGGTCTGTTCGACGAGACCCTCGGCCATGGAGAGCCCCAGATAGAGAATCGTCCCCATGTAGAGCCGGACGGCGAGGCGGACGTTGGCGGGCGTCCAGAAAGGCTCCGGCGGGCGGCGAAGTTCGCGCCAGAGGGCGGTGCAGCCGCCCAGCATGCGGCAGAGGGGCTGGGTCGCTTGCCCGGCGAAATATCCGGCGAGCGGCCGCAAGGGCATGACGAGCGCGAATACGCCCACGCGCGCAAGCGCGCCGCAGAATTCGACGGCGCCGAGCGTTCCGAACCGTTTGAGCGCCTGCAGGGCGTCCGTGTACACCGGCGCGAAACACCCGAGAAGCGAGGCGGCGACGACGAAGAAGCCGACGGACGCGTCCGAAAGGCGCATTTCGGCCAGGTAGCGCGGGAGCAGCGCCGCCGCCCCGGCGAGCGAAAGGACAAGCAGGAGCGCCATGGACGCGAACACGCCGCGGAGAAGGGCGGTGCGCTGGCCGGCGAGTCCGCGCCCGGTCAAGTCGGCGGATATCTTCATGGTGACCAGCGCGCAGCCGTAGACCGGCATTGCGAGGAAGGTCGCGAACGAGGTGACGGGGATCACGGCGCCCAGGTCCTGCGGCGAGACGAAGCGCGGAACGAACCAGAGCGCCGCGGCGAGCGTGACGAGGTCGCCTGCGCGCAGCGAGACGAAAAGCAGGAGGGACTGTCGCCAAAACGCCTTCATTCGCGTCCGAATTTGCGGTTGAGCTCGCGTGTGGAGGTGAAGATCATGATGGGTTTTCCGCGCGGACAGACGTAGGGCATGCGGCAGGCGGCGAGCTCCTCGACGAGCTGCACGGCGGTTTCCTTCGTCGATTTGTCCCAGGCGCCGGCGCAGGACCGCGCCACGGAACGGGCGATGAGCTCCTCGCGCCAGCGGACGTTCGCGCGGCGGGGGGAACCCTCCGCGCAATCGTGCGCGATGGTCGTCAGCAGCTCGGCGGGCGACAGGTTCGCCGCGATCTGCGGGACGGCGTCGACTTTGAAGGTGTCGCGCCCGAACTCCTCGATCTTGAAGCCCATGCGGTCCACGACTTCGAGAAGGCTGCGCAGGCGCGTCGCTTCCGCCGGCGGGAGTTGGACGACGTCGGGGATGAGGAGCGTCTGGGCGACGATCGGGACGCCGGCCGGCGCGTGCGCCAGGCGCTCGAAGACGATGCGCTCGCGCGCGGCGCGCGGATTGACGGTTACGACGCCCGTGTCGGTCTCCAGCAGCACGTAGCCCGTTTCGGTCGTCGCCAGATAATGGAACCACGCCCAGGGCTTGGAGGCTGTCGAAACGGGCGAGACGGCGAACTCGATCTGCGCCGGCTGCGGTGCGGGAGTGACCGGACGGAGGCGGTACGCGTCCGTCGCGGTGAAGACGCGCGCCGGGGGGACGGGGGACGGGGTCGCCGCGTCCGCAAGGGGGGGGGCGACCGGGTCGGCCGGACGCGTTTCGATCGCCCCCAAGCCCTGGGCGGGCGGGGGCGGCGCGTCCGGCGGGCGCGCCGCCGCCGTGGCTTCCGCACACGCGGGTTTGAGGGCGGCCTCGAGCGCGTCCAGGAACGCGCGTTTGACCGCGCCGTTGTCGCGGAAGCGCACTTCGCGCTTGGTGGGATGCACGTTGACGTCCACCTGCCCGGGCGGCAGCGTCAGGAAGAGTATGGCCGCCGGGCGCGCGTCGCCTTGCCGCCGCGGATAGGCTTCGCGCAGGGCGTAGGCGATGGACGGCGCGGTCGCCGGGCGTCCGTTGACGAAAATGTACTGGTCGCGCCGGGAGGGCAGGGCGCGGTTGGGGCGCTCCAGGAATCCGGTCACGCGGATGGCCGCTTCGGCGTCCGGCGTTTCGACCGGGAGGAGAGCGGACAGGAAGTCGGGCCCGAACAGATCGCGCACGCGGTCGGCGAGCTTTTCCGCGGGCGGCAGACGGTAGAGTTCGCGTCCGTCTACGGAAAGCGCGAATCCGACCCGGGGATGCGCGAGGGCGTGCGCGGTGAACACCGCCTTGACGTGGCTTTCCTCCGTCGCGGTCGAATGCAGGAACTTGCGCCGCGCGGGTACGTTGCAGAAGAGGTCGCGCACCTCCACGCGCGTCCCCGGCGGGCATCCCGCCGCGCGCACGTCGTCCAGCGCGCCCGCGTTGACGACGAGTTGCGTGCCTTCGTCCGCGTCGGCGCGGCGCGTGGTGATCGTGAAGCGGGATACGGACGCGATGGAGGGCACGGCTTCGCCGCGGAAGCCGAGCGTGTCGATGCGTTCGATGTCGTCGACGTCCAGGATCTTGGAGGTCGCCTGGCGCTCGAGCGACAGGAGCGCATCTTCCCTTGTCATGCCGCATCCGTCGTCCTGCACGGAGACGAGCTTGCGGCCGCCGGCCGAAATGGCTATGCGGACGTCTTTCGCGCCGGCGTCCAGCGCGTTTTCGACGAGTTCCTTGACGACCGACGCCGGGCGCTCGACAACCTCGCCCGCGGCGATCTTGTTCGCCACATGGAGGGGAAGCACGTGAACATGCCCATCGCGTTCAGGATTCAATTGAGATTCCTCTTCTGATGAACGTCGGCACGTCCAGGTTCTCGTTGTTGTAGAAGGTGGCCTCGATATTGGAGAAGCGTCCGCCTTGCGCCTGCGGGCCCACGGCGAGGGCCGAGCCGTTCTTGGCGTTCCGGCGCGCGGCGCGGCGTGGCGTTTTGCCCTGCGCGTCTCCGTCGGCCGTTCCCGCCCCGAGTTCGAAAAAGAAGACGACGGCGCACAGGCGGCCGGCAAAGGTCTGCTCGTCGTTGACCGTGGCCAGCGTGAAGGGGACCTTTCCCCCCGCAAGGGCCTGCACGCCGTCGGCCAGTTTCGCGCATTCGCCGAGACGCAGGTCGTCGCCGGCGAGAATGCCCAGAAGCACGGACTGGAGCGGCCCTTCGCTTCGCGCCAGGAGCGGCGTGCGCGCGAGCTTGTCGAGGATTTCCGCCGCGCGGCCGGGGCCCTGTGCCTCGATCGCGGCGAAACGCGCGCGCCCGGCCTGTTCGACGATATGGAGCAGGCGTTCGACGTCCAGCCGGATGTAGCCCGGTTTTTCGAGAAGCCGCCAAAAGAGGGCGATGCCCGAGGCGAGCGTGCCGATGGCGCGCTGCAGGGCCTCGGCCAGGTTGTCTTCGCCCTGAACGAGCTTGTCGAGCGGGATGAAGAACGCGCCGTTTGCGTTTTCCGCTATGAGCGGCAGGGCGCCGCGGGCGCGCCGGGCGCGCTCCTCCCCCTCCATCTTGAACGGCTCGGTGGCGAAGACGGTCGCCGCGATCGCGCGCGAGCGGAGGTGCTTGACGATTTCGATCGTGGCGCCCGTGCCGGTTCCGCCCCCCAGCGCCGTCACGACGACGGCGAGCCGGACGCCTTGAAGCGACGCGTCGAGGGCATGCAGCGAATCTTCGGCCGCCATGCGCCCGTTCACGTCGTTTCCGCCGGTGCCGCGCCCCGAAAGGCGATCGCCGCCGAGCAGGACGAAGGGGCCGTCCGAGCGGCCCGTGCCGGCGTCGGTGTCGGCCAGCAGCAGGCGGATGTCTTCTCCGAACGCCTGGCGGACGCCGCGCGCGAGGGCACAGCCGGCCGTGCCGACGCCGATCATCATCAACGAAGAGGATGCGTTCATTTGAAGAGCCCTCCGAACAGGTTGCCGAGGAGCGACTTGCGCTCGTAGTTGCGGTGCGCGTAGGCGAGCGCCCCGGCGATCGCGGCGTACGACTCGGGATGTTCCGCGTCTTCAAGCCCGTCCACGGCGAAGGGGACGCCCTTGCGCACGGCCATGGCCAGTTCGCGGCGGATGAGTTCCTCGAGTCCCGCCAGGGCCGCGCCGCCCCCGGTGACGACAATCCCGGCGTTGAGCTGTCCCAGAAAGCCGTGCTCGTCGAGGCTGTCGCGGATGATGCCGAGGATTTCCTTCATCCGCGCATTGACCACCGTGTCCAGTCCGTGCCGCGAAATGGTCCGGTCCTGGACGAGCGGGGATTTCCCGGGCAGGCCGATGCGCGCATGCGCGCCGTCCTCCGGGCGCACGAGAGCGCAGGCTTCGTCGATTTTGATGGTTTCCGCCTGCTGGGCCGTGGTGCGGAAGGCGTAGGCGATGTCGTTCGTGACGTGGTCGCCGCCGACGGCGATCGTGTCGGCCGCGGCGAGGCACCCGTCCGCGTAGACGGCGAAACCCGTCGAGCCGCCCCCGAAATCGATGTGCAGGACGCCGTCGCGCCTGTCGCGTTCCGTCAGCGCGGCGTCGCCCGCGCACGTCAGGGCGCAGAGGGCTTCGCGGATGTCGAGATGCGCCTCGGTCGCGGCGGTCCGCGCATCGGCTATGCGGTTGGCGTCGGCGTGGATCTGGAGCGTGTTCAGCTTGAGGACGCGCCCGCTCATGCCGCGCGGCTCGGAAATGCCGCCGTGGGTGTCGACGGCGAAGGTCTGGTCGACGATGTCCAGCAGCTCGCGCTCGCGCGGAAGGGACCATTCGCGCGCGGCGGCGAGAACCCGGTCGACGTCGGCGTCCTTCACTTTCGAGCCCTCGATCGGTATGGTGGCCTGATAGGGGTCGGCCTTGATGTGCGCGCCGTTCACCACCAGAAAGGCGTTGGATATGGAAAGCGAAACGTCTTTCTTTATTTGGCGGCGTTCTATCTCGTTCAACACCGAACGGACGGAACTGGTCGCATGGTTCATGTTGGTGATCGCGCTCTTGCGCACGCCCGAAGAGGGGATCTGGGCGTGGGCGACGACCTTGAGCCGTTCGCCGGCTTCGGCCGCCCCGACCGCGAGGACGGTCCGCGAGGTGCCGATTTCGAGTGCGGCATAGACATTGGTCATTGGATGGGCTCCATGGTGTTGGCGAAGACGCGGTCGGGAACGGTCGCATTCCACATGACGGCGCGTTCGCCAAGATGCGTATCGTACGCTTGCTTGAGTTGCAGGAGGGTTTTCCGCAGGGCCTTGCGCGCCTTTTCCGTGGCCTGTCCGCGGCCTTCCCAGTCGACTTTCGCGCGGTCGCACCGCGCCGAGCCGAAAGAGATTACGAGGTAGTCGAACGGCGCGGCGTCGACGGCGCGCAGGTTAAGCTTTTCCAGTTCGGGGTCGCGGCAGGCGTTCACGACGTCCAGCGCGGCGCGCGAACGCCCGTCGAGCTGTTTGCCTTTCGGCGTGGCGGACGGCTCCCAGATTTCGGGCAGGAGCTGGGTGCCGGGCGTGCGCAGGAAGACGACGCCTTCCGCGTCCACGACCCGCCCGGTCCGCCGTGGCCCGCCGCGCAGGTTCATGCGCGCCACCGGTTCGCGTTCCGCCACGCGCACCTCCAGCCGGTTCGGGTGGCGGTGCGTAAAGGAGACGTCCCGCAGGTTCGGTATGCGCGCGAGGAGACGCAGGCGGATCTTGGCGAAGTCCGGCGCGAGCCGGGCGAGATTCACGCCGTTCGTCAGTCCGCACGCGCCCAGGATGGCGTCGGCCGGCACGTATTCGTTCCCCTCCAGCACGATCTGTTCCGCGCTGTCCGTCACGCGGCACGGCGCCAGCCACAGGTCGCGCAGACGGACCACCCCCCAGACCGCCCCTCCGAGGAAACCGGCGATGCCGAGAAGCGCGGCCAGCCGCAACCCGATCCGCGAGGAGGGTTTTGACGCTTTGGAACTCTTTCTCATGTCCGGTCGAAGTTCGCCGCGCGCAGAATCCTGTCGCAAACCTGCGCGAACGTGAGTCCAAGTGCCATGCCCGCCTTGGGGACGAGCGAGTGGGACGTGAAGCCCGGCGACGTGTTGAGCTCGAGCACGTAGCCCCGTCCCTGCGCATCCACCCGGAAGTCCACGCGCGCCACGCCGCGGCATCCGAGCGCTTCCCACGCCCGCAGGGCCTCCTGTTGCAAGGAGGCGGCGAGTTGCGCATCCGTCAGGAAGGGATAGCGCGTCAGATCGGATTTGTACTTGTCGTCGTAGCCGTACCACCCGCCCGGCGCGACGATCTCGACGACCGGCAGCGGGGTTCCGTCTATGATGCCCACCGTCATTTCGCGTCCCGGGACATACGTCTCGACGAGCGCTTCGCAGGACAGGTCCGGATATTTCGCCTGGTCGATCCGCCACGCTTCGCGGACGGCGCGTCCGTATTCCGCCTCGTCCGCGCACTTGTACACGCCCACGCTGCTGCCGTCCCGCGGCGCTTTGACGACGACCGGGAAAGGCAGGCGGCAGGGCGGCAGGGAATCCTTCCGGACCGTGTACCACGCGCTCGTGGAGACGCCGCGCGCATCCAGCCGCTTTTTCGTCAAAATCTTGTCCATCGCCAGCCGGGATGCTTCCACGCCCGGCCCCGTATAGGGGATGCCGCGCTTGTCGAGCTCCTGCTGGACGCCGCCGTTCTCGCCCCATCCGCCGTGGAGGGCGATGTAAACCGCATCGGTACCCGCCGGGAGAGCGTCCAGATTGTCTTCGTCCAGGACAAGCGGCGTCACGTCATACGCGCCCAGCGAGGCCAGCGCCTGCGCGACGTTGGTTCCGCTCGCCAGAGAGACGGCGCGTTCGTTGGACGTGCCGCCCATCAATACGGTTACTTTCTTCATGCCTTATATTATATCATATCCTGTGCCCGAGTGCGAGTGCACACCCCCGCCGGCCGGCGTTTTCGCGTATCTTTGCGCAAGATATCCGGCCGTTTCGCGTGGGCTGTCAACCCTGCTGTCGCCTGTTGTCCGTCCAATACCTATTCTGGACGGTCTCAAGTTCTGCACGATAACCCTGGAAATCGCAGTAGGAAGGCAGG
>DJRS01000059.1:2349-2598 GCA_002440145.1 Verrucomicrobia bacterium UBA6354 | reverse complement strand
CGGCATCGCGGTTCCGGCGCAACGGCATCACCGTTCCGGCGCAATGGCATCACCGTTCCGGCGCAACGGCATCACCGTTCCGGCGCGTTTGGGCCCCCGTTTGGCGCGTTCCCGGCGGGCGAAACGGAGCGGCCGCCCGCCTCGCCCCCCGGTTTTCAACCGCTATATGACTATTTTACGACGGTTTTCGGTTGAATATGCAAACTAACGGACGTTTTCACGCCTGCAACCGCTCCGTTCTCGTGCCCA
>DJRS01000059.1:792-2276 GCA_002440145.1 Verrucomicrobia bacterium UBA6354 | reverse complement strand
TTCCGTCTGTTCGTGATGTCACACCGAAATAATGAACGTTCCGCCCGGGTTTCGCCGGTTTCGCTCCCGGGCAGGGGACTTCCAACGGATGGGCGGCGGTCCTCTGTCGCCGTCGGGAAAACCGACCCACCCTGTCCGAAACACGCTCGCAGACCCGGACCGACGCCTGGAATCGGCAGGAGAAGGAGAAGAGACTGTGGTCTCTTGGAGATGTTCCGCCGATGACGCGGTCGCGGCATCCCGTGCCCGCCGGGGCTTCAAGCGACTATTTGCCTGTTTTACGCTTGATCTGTGTTTTTATGGAGCTGAAAGCCTGCAACGAAGCAAAAGACCTGCCCGAAAAGGATTCCTTTGGCGGGAAGATGCCGAAATCCGTCCCGTCCAAAAAGGAAAGGCTTACACGGTATTGGACAAACCAGCCTCCATCGTTTTCACCGATACACTTTCCATTTGACAAACTGGTGGACGGGACGCCGGGTATGGGTTTTGTCCGCAGGCCGCCCTTCAGAGAAAGTCGACAATGCGGATGTTGCCGACCGTGGGCTTCGACGGATCGGCATAGTAGCGCGTCACGGTCTTGATGTCGTCCCCCGAAATGGACGAGGCAAGCTCCGCGCCAAAATGCTGGTAGACGTGGTCGATGCAGATTTTGCGCAGTTCGTAGGCGGATTTGTTGCCGCGAAACCCCAGATGCCGCATATCCGCGCCGATGCTGTGCAGGATGTCGTCCGTCAGATCGAACGCGTCAAATCCCCCGGCGAGATTTATCCGGTTCCAGATATCAGGATGGATGGGCCAACAAACGCGGCGACCGCTGGTCAGCGCGGTTTTGTGCGGCGTATAGTCGAGATAGCGTTGGCCGTCTTTTTCGATGAAGTTCTGCTTCGTCATGCGCAAAACGTCGCCGTTGCGCATGGCGAATTCAAGCATGAGCGTCGCGGCCAGCCACATTTCGCCCTTGAGCGTGGCATACCAGATTTTGACTTGCCGCAACTGTTCCCCATCCGGCCGCACATAGCGCGGCGCAAGGGCGCGGAAAGCCGGGAATTCCAGCCTGGGTACGTCCCAAAGCCTGTCGGCATAGTAAGGTTCGGCCCAGTGGGCAAACAACGCGCGAACGTTGTTGATGTAGGTATAGGCCGTAAGACGCGACAATCCGCGACGCAGGAACATCGCGAGCGCATGGTCAAGCGCCGGACGCGTGAAATGGACAACAGGCGCTTCAAGGTCCAATCCGGCGGCTCGGCAAACCTGCCGCGCGCCGCATACGACATTGCCGACGGTACGCTCGCCCGGCAACCCCGTTTTCGCGCGCTCGGCGGCGGCGGCGATGGGATAGTAGCGCAATACGGCTCCAATGGAAGGTGTCATGGCATTCCTTTCTTCTCAATTTGGTCATTCACGTTTGAAAGTCCGAATAGTATACCCTCAAACGCGCGGGAAATAAAGAAGATTCTGCGAAGCGGGAGAACCCGACGGTCGCC
>DJRS01000059.1:0-738 GCA_002440145.1 Verrucomicrobia bacterium UBA6354 | reverse complement strand
GCCCTGCGACGCATGCGCAGCCGCAAAACAAGAAAAGCCGCCCCATGACAGGGCGGCCTCCTTTTCGCTCAAGAGACGGAATTACTTGGCGATGACGCGAGCCATCTCGAGAACCTTGTTCGAGTAGCCCCATTCGTTGTCGTACCACGACAGGACCTTGACGAAGGTCGGGTCGAGAACGAGCGTCTTGTCCGCGTCGAAGATCGAGGTGTGGGAATCGCCGCGGAAGTCGGTCGAGACGACGGCGTCCTCGGTGTAGCCGAGAATGCCCTTGAGCTCGCCTTCGCTGGCCTTCTTCATCGCCGCGTTGATGGCGTCCTTGTCCGCCGGCTTCTCGAGTTCAACCGTGAGGTCGACGATCGAGACGTCGCTCGTCGGCACGCGCATGGAGATGCCCGTGAGCTTGCCATTGAGCTGCGGGAGAACCTTGCCCACGGCCTTCGCCGCACCCGTCGAGGACGGAATGATGTTCTCGAGAATGCCGCGGCCGCCGCGCCAATCCTTCTTGGAAGGACCGTCGACCGTCTTCTGGGTCGCCGTCGCCGCATGGACCGTCGTCATGAGACCGCGCTTGATGCCGAACGTGTCGTTGAGGACCTTCGAGATCGGCGCGAGGCAGTTCGTCGTGCAGGACGCGTTCGAGATGATGTCCTGGCCCGCGTAGGCCGTGTGGTTGACGCCATAGACGAACATCGGGGTCGCATCCTTCGAAGGAGCCGACATGATGACCTTCTTGGC
>DJRS01000086.1 GCA_002440145.1 Verrucomicrobia bacterium UBA6354 | reverse complement strand
ATAATAGTGGGCGACTTGTGATGCATGGCATACATTATGCAGGGCGGCCGAAAGGCCCCCTCGCGTATGTTAGGGCTGTCACAAGTCATTTTTTACACCTTCTTTATAGAGCGTCTTGAGGTCAAGATTCTTCTCATAATCGACCACGGCCTTATAAACGCCGCCATTAGGCGATTTCATAGAGAGCATAAGGCGCGACCACCCCGTTTTCTCGACTTTATCGGGATTTCGCCAGATTTCAGGCAGAAGCTCGAGGTCTTCAAGCGTCAGCGGGACGTCGTTTGGATGCGTTTCAAGGGGCTGAAAATGGGCGCGGTGGTCGGTTCCGTCCTTTCGCTTACGATCAAGCCAGTTTTGGGTTATAGTGAGGGGTTTGCCGGCGCAGAGATCCTTGGGGACGGAGGGCGGGAGTTTGGCGAGGAGGTTCGGGGTCGCTTCGCCCAGGCGGATCGCAAAAGGCTTGTTTGCGGTGAAGGCTTCGCGGATGAGGTCGTTTCGCCAGGCGATTTTGCCGTCTTTCTGGCGGATCTGGTCGCCGAACATGCGCTTCAAGCTCTGCCATTCTTCGTCGTTTTTGAAGGTCAGGCTGGCTTCGAGGTCGTCGTTGAAGTCCTTGAGGGGGGGGGGCGGGGGCGGGGAGTAGTCTTCCTTTATGACGCCGAGGGCGACGGCGTCTTCGCGGGAGACGTCCTCGAGGTTTGCAGACGGCGTGGATGGCATAGCCCGTTTTGAGGGGACCTCGGTTCGCCATTCCTGTTCTTATCCAAGATTCGTCCGAATGCGACCGCAAAGAAGCCTTACATTTGCCTTTTGACGGGGTAATTGGCAGAAAATTCATCCAAAACGACAAAAGCCCATTGACGCGGAGCGCATAAATTGGTAAAATACTCCATAACTTCGGTTGAGAGGCGCGGTGTTTGTCTTCCGGAGTTGGAACAATAAGGAATAAAGTAAGATGGAAATCTATGTTGGTAACCTCGCGTACGCGACGACTGACGAGGGTTTGAAAAGTGCGTTCGCGCAGTTCGGCGAAGTTACCGCCGCCCGTGTGGTGACCGATCGCATGACGAACCGCAGCAAAGGCTTCGGCTTCGTGACGATGCCCGACGCGGCGCAGGCCCAGGCGGCAATCGACGCCATGAACGGCAAGGAACTCGACGGGCGCACAGTGCGCGTGAACGAGTCCCAGCCACGTCCGCATGAAGATCGCGGCGGTTTCCGCGGCGGCGATCGCGGCGGTTTCCGGGGTTCGCGCGGCGGCGGTCGCGGCGGTTTCCGGGGTGGCGAGCGCGGCGAGCGTGCTCCGCGCCGCGAGACGCGCTGGTAAGCGCAAGCGCGGCGGATGCGTCCGCGCGTAAGACAAATGGACGGGCACGGTTTGGACCGTGCCTTCCTTTTTGGGACAGGCGGAATGAAAACGCGGCTGGAAGCGTTTGGCTGGCGGGGTCCGGTGGAGCCGGGACTCGGACGGGTCGTGAGTGCGCATGGCGACTACTACCATCTCGTGTGCAACGAAGCGGACGGCGAAATCCTTGCGCGGGCGAAGAAAAGCGTGTTCGCAGGCAAGGCGACCAAAGCGCGCGTGATCGGGCGCGGCACGTCTCTCGAGGCGGGCGTGCGCGGCGAGACGGCGCCCGTCCGTCCGATGACGGGGGATTTCGTGCGGTTCGCCTACAACGCGCAGGGGGACAGCCTGATAACGGAACTTCTGCCGCGTTTCTCCAAGTTCGAGCGGCGCGATCCGACGGCGCGGCGAAAGGCGCAAACGCTCGCGGTGAACTTCGACTGGCTGTTCATCATGATGTCGCTCAACGAGAATTTCTCCGTGCCGCGCGTGGCGCGCTATCTGGAGCTGGCGGCGGACGTCGGCGCGGCGCGCGTCGCGGTCGTGCTGACGAAGACGGACCTGCGCCAGCCGGAAGATGCGCCGCTCATCGCCGATTTGCGCGAGACGATCGGGGATCGCGCCGCCTATTTCGAGATTTCCTGCCTTACGGGAGAGGGGCTGGCGGCCATCCGCGCGCTCGAACAGCCCGGGCAGACCCTGGCGTTCGTCGGGAGCTCGGGGGTGGGGAAATCCACGCTTCTGAACACGCTCGCGGGGGAGAAATGGGCGGCTACGGGCGAGGTCCAGGAGTGGAGCGGCAAGGGCCGGCATACGACGACGAGCCGCGAACTGGCGCTCCTGCCCTCGGGTGCGCTCGTGCTGGACACGCCCGGAATCCGCGAAATCGGGCTCGTCGGCGAGCGTGAAATGCGCCTTGCGCGCGGCGAATCCACGCACCGCCGGCGCAAATAGCGATATTTGCTCTTGATTTTGAACGCAAAATGTTGTATTATATGAGCATCTAATCTAACAAGAAGGAGCAGCGATGAAAGTTTCGACGATTATCATGACATGCGCGGTCTTTTCCGCCATTGCGACGGGATGCCGCTATGACAAGGCCGCCAAGGGTGCGAATAGTTCGGGCGACGCGGCCGCGAACAACGGCGGCGTAGACGATTTGGCGGCGGAATCCGGGAGCCTGGAAGACATCGCCGCGGCGGGCAACGGCAAGAGCTGGGAGGGCCTCGGCTACACGCGTTGCACGGACGTCGAGTTCGCGCCGGTCTATTTCGCGTTCGACGCGACGGCGATCCAGCCTTCCGAACTCGGAAAGATCGAGGCGGTCGCCAAGCACCTGCAGGACAATCCCGGCCGCGTGGTCACGATCGAGGGGAACTGCGACGAGCGCGGCTCGACCGAGTACAACGTCTCGCTTGGCGAAAACCGCGCGCTGATCGCGAAGAACTACCTCCTGCAGAACGACATCGCCGAATCGCGCGTCAAGACCGTCAGCCGCGGCGAAGAGAATCCGGCCGTCGAAGGCACGGGCGAAGCGGTGTGGTCGCAGAACCGCCGCGACGAATTCCTGATCTACAAGAAGTAAGACCGTCCGCATGGTGCTTGCCTTCCTCTTTGACAGCGTGGGTTTCGGCGAGTGGGTGGTTTTGCTCGCCGTCATTCTGGTCGTTGTGGGCCCCAAACGCCTGCCGGAGACCGCGCGCAAGTTCGGCCAGTACTACGCGAAGTTCCGCCGCGCGGCGGAGACGTTCAAGCGCCAGCTGCTGGACATGGACTCCGGGTTCGGCCAGGCGGTGAACGATCTCGACAGGACGGCAAGCGACATCCAGAAGAGCATTGCGGAGGCGGACGCGCAATGGTCCGCCGGCGAGGCGGGGTATCCGCCCGAACCCGTGCCAGCCGCGTCCACCCAGCCTCCCGCCCAAACGGCAAGCATGCGGGCGGACGCCTCTCCGGCGGCGCAACCCACCCCCACGGAGCTCCCGGCCCATGGCACTGACACTCCTCAGCAATCCTGACGCGCGAAACGATCCGCCGCGCCCGCTTCTGGAGCACCTGCTCGCCTTGCGCGACATGGTCGTCTTCGGGGCTGTCGCCTGGACGGTCTGCGTGATTGTGGCGGCCGTGTTCTCTCCGCAGATCCTGACCTGGCTCAAGAGTCCCGCGGCGGAGAACGTGAACCTGTTGCAGGGGCTGGATCTTACGAGCGGCTTTTCGACCGCGATGGGCATCGCGCTCTGGGGTGGCACGGCGCTCAGTTTCCCGTTCCTCGTGTACGCGCTTTTGAGGTTTGTCTTCCCTGCCCTGACCAAGCGCGAGAAGTTCATCCTCCTTTCCCTTCTCGTCGTCGGCACCGCACTTTTCATCGGCGGCGTGGGGCTCGCCTACGCGAAGACGTTGCCGCTTGTCGTTTCGGCCTTCCAGCAGATCAACGCCTGGGTGGGTCTGCCCGTCGAGACCATCCGCATCGAAGGCTATGTTTCGATCGTGCTCAAGACGATCATCGCCTTCGGGCTCGTCTTCCAGCTGCCGCTCATACTTTTCATCCTGGGCTGGTTTGGCGTGGTGACGAGCGCCGGGTTGCGCGCCAAACGCCGCGTGGCCATCGTGCTGGCTTTCGTGGTGGCGATGTTCCTGACGCCGCCCGATCCCATGAGCCAGTTGATCATGGCTCTGCCGCTCTGCCTATTGTACGAGCTTTCCGTCTGGGCGGTGTGGCTGAAAGAGCGCGCCACCTTCAGGCGCGAAGAACCGTGAAGAATCGCGCTTCCTTCGCCTTGGGGTTCGTCTTCATGATCGCCCTTGGCACGTGCCTTCTCGCCTCGCCGTGGGCGCAGGCGTCTGGAAAATGGGGGCGCCTTCTGCCCTCTCTGTTCACCGCCTGCTCGGCGGTTTGCGTGACGGGGCTCAGCATCGTCGACATCGGAACCGGCTATTCGACCGCCGGACAGATCGCGATTCTCGCGCTCGTCCAGATCGGCGGTCTCGGATTGATGACGCTGGGAACCTTCTTTCTGATCGCCGTCGGGCGCCGCCTCTCGTTGGGGCGGGAATTCTCGCTCATGAACGCTTACGGGGTCGAACAGGTGAAGGGCTTGCGCGGGCTCGTCGCCTGGGCGGTCTGCTCGACCTTTCTGATAGAGGGCGTGTGCGCGGCGATTGTCTACTGGCGGGTGCGGGATCCGCTCGAGAGCGCCTACATCGCGGTCATGAGTTTCTGCAACGCGGGGCTGTCGCGATTTACGGATTCCCTGGCCGTCTACGCGACCGACCCCATCGTGCTGCTGGCGTCTTCCTTCGCGACGATTCTGGGCGGCATTGGATTTCTGGTCATCTTCAACCTGTGCACCTTCAAGTTCCTGCGCCGTTCGACGGGCGTGCGCGGACGCCTGTCCCTGCATACGCGCGTCGTTCTGCGCGTGACCGGGTGGCTTCTGCTGGCGGGCTTCGCGGCGTTTCTTTTGTTGGAGTGGCACGGCGCGCTCGCGTCCTGCTCCCTGCCGGAGAAACTGTACGTGGGTTTCTTCCAGGCCGTGACGCCGCGGACCTGCGGGCTTAGCGTGACACCGACGGAAGCCCTGCGCCCGGTGACGCGCTTTTTCTATGAGGTCCTCATGTTCATCGGCGGTGCGCCGGGTTCCACGGCGGGCGGCTTGAAGGTCACGACGTTCGCCGTCCTGCTGTACACCATCCGGGCCATGTGCCGCGGCGACAGCGAGACGGTTCTTTCATGCCGCGTGGTGCCGACGGATATCGTGCGGGAGTCCATCGTCATCATGACGGCACTGACGGGTTTCATCGTGCTCGTTTTCGCGGCGCTTTTGCTGACTGACGGCGCACGCCTGCCCTACGAGGCACTCTTTTTCGAGTCCATCTCCGCCGTGACCACGACGGGGCTCAGCATGGGCGACACCACGGCGAGCCTTTCGCCGGCGGGTAAATGCATAATCATGCTGGCGATGTTCATCGGGCGCCTGGGCGCGTTGACGGTCGTCCTCATGATCGGCGACCGGGAAACACGCCGCTACGTGCGTTATCCGACGGAAGAACTGGTCGTGGGCTGAACTGGGCAAAGAAGGGGAACACCTTCTTCCGCAGACTCTTCATGTTTGAAGGTTCTTGGGTGTCAAGTTTCGCGCGCGCGGCGTCTCTTTGCGCGAGAATTGCGCAAAAACCGTCATTTCGGCAATAATCAAGCATAAATCTGGAAGTCGGCGGAAAAAGTCCGAATGCCGGTTTTGGCGCCGCGCGGCAGTTC
>DJRS01000094.1:6837-8467 GCA_002440145.1 Verrucomicrobia bacterium UBA6354 | reverse complement strand
AGGCCGGCGAGGCCCAGCGCAAAAACCGCCGTGCGCTTCCCCGTCATTCGTTCTCTCCCCTGCTGGCCTTCTCCGCCGCTTCGCGCACGCGGCGGTGGGCTTCGGCGAGCACGGTGGGGTCGAACTTCACAACCTTCCGGTCATAGGTGACAAGCCCGTTGATCTCGCCTTCGACGTCCGTCGTCTGGGTGTAGACGCTCCCGGCGAGCCCCTTCGCCGCCAGGCCGCCGACATGGTCCATCAGGTTCACGTACTTCGTCTCGAACGCCTTGCGGTCGGCGTCCTTGCCCGTATCGCCGTAGCCCCAGGCGTTCGTCGTCCACAGGTGCCCGTCCACGCGGCAACCGATGCCGCCGAATTCGCCGAGGAAGCTCGCGCGGCGCGGATTCACGGGCGCCATGCCCGGCTTCGCGCCGTAGTCGTGGCGGTCGACGGCGTCGCCCGCCTCTTCGACCCCGGGCGGCATATGGCGCGTCGCGTTGCGCTCGCCGTTCCCACAGCCCAGGTCGCCGCCCTCGTAGTCGCGCCAGCCCGAAGGACCGTCCACGAGGCGCGTCGGGTCATACCGCCGCGTCCAGAGGAGCGTGTTGCGCGTCTGGACGGGGCCGGGCTGGCCCCACGCCTCGTTGTACGGAACCCACATCACGATCGACGGGACGTTGTAGAGATGGTCGATCATCTCCTTGAGCTCGCGGCGGTAGAAGCCGTAGCGCGCCTCCAGGTTGCCCCAGCCCGACGGCATGTCCTGCACGACCAGGATGCCGAGCCGGTCGCAAAGCGCATAGTAGCGGCGCGGCTCGACCTTGATGTGCTTGCGCATCATGTCGAAGCCGGCATCCTTCAGCAGCTTGACGTCCCAGACCATCGCCTCTTCCGACGGCGGCGTGAGAAGCCCGTCCGGCCACCAGCCCTGGTCGAGCGTCCCGAGGATGTAGCGGAAAGAGTTGTTCAGCCGGAAGCGCAGGACGCCCTTCGCGTCGGGCGCCATGTCGAACTTGCGCATGCCGAAGTAGCCGCGGACGGCGTCCTCGCCGCAGGTCGCGGTGAAGTCGTAGAGGTTCGGTTCCTCCGGGCTCCAGAGCTTGAACCCCTCGGGCATCCGGACGCAGACCTCGCCGTTACCGTCCGTCACGGCGCGCAACTCCCCGATGCGCACCTCGACGGGCATCGCGGCGCGACCGGAGCCGGCGACGTCAAAAGAGAAGCTCACCGTCCCGGCGTCGATGTCGGGCGTCACGCGGTAGCCGGCGATGTGGGTCTCGGGAACCTCCTCCAGCCAGACCGTCCCGTAAAGCCCCGAGACGCGCGTGTACATGCAGCCGTGCGGCTTGGCGTTTTGCTTGCCGATGCCGCCGAGGCTGGAATTTGTCGCGTCCCACACCATCACCAGAAGCTCGTTCGCCCCTTCGCGCACGAGTCCGGTGACGTCGTACGAGAAAGGCAGGAAGCCGCCCTCGTGGGGAAGCCCCGCCTCGCGCCCGTTGACGAACACCTGCGTGCGGAAGTCGGACTGCTCGAACCAAAGGAGAAGCCGCCGGCCCGCGCGCGGATTTGCCTCGAACGTGCGGCGGTACCACAGGATCTCCGACGGATCCAGCAGCCGCCCCACGCCCGAAAGCGCCGATTCCAG
>DJRS01000094.1:0-6702 GCA_002440145.1 Verrucomicrobia bacterium UBA6354 | reverse complement strand
GCGTTCTCCGGCGTCACCTTTTCGCCCCATTCGGTCATAAGCGGCGACGGCGCCGGCGCGTAACGCCCGTCCGCCCCTTCCGCGCCTGCGCACGCCATGTGCGCAAGCAATCCGGCCGCCAACGCAAGCGCGCCGCAAGCGAAACTCTTCGCTTTCGTCATTTGAACTGTTCCTTTCGCTTTAATTAAGTCATTCTTCATCCTTCGACCCGTCTTTCGCCTGTCCCGAGACGAGCACGCCCGTCAGCTGGCAGCCGTATCCCGCGCTTTTCTCGTTCTTCTCGGCCAGCGTCTCCACTTCGACCACGTGCCGTCCGGGCCGGTTGGCGCAAAGAAACAGCGAGGGCGTATGCCACCACCACTGGTCGCGGTAGCCGTCTATCGCCGTCGCCACCTCTTTCCCGTCCAGCCTGACGGAGAACTTGCCCCAGTTGTACGGCTCCTTGCCGACGCGGTACAGGAGCGCGACCGTCGCGCCCTCGACCTCGAAGCGCAGCCGTCCGCCTGCGTTCGTGCAGGCCAGCCCCTCGCCCCAGCACCAGTCGCGCAAGGGGAAGAACCCGTTGTTCTCCAACAACTTCACGTCTTTCATCTCGACGAACGCGCCCTGGTCGAAGTCCGTGCCGTACATCGGCTCGGGCAGGGGCGGAACCGCCGCCGGCGCGCGGCCGGACGCCTTGAACGCCGCATAAGCGTTCGCAAGGCAACGGTTCAGGAGCGCGGCGGCAAACGCGTGCCCGTCGTCGTTCGGATGGATGGTGTCGGGCGACAGGTCGCTCCACTTGACCAGCCCGGCCTTGACGTACGGATAGAGCGCGTCACGATAGCTGACGTACGGCACGCCGTAGTGCGCCGCGACGGGCGCATGGCATTCCTGCACGCTCGTCCCGTCCTGTCCGACCATGCCGAGCGCGATGACGGCGATGCCGCCGGGCGCCTTCAGGAGCTGCCGCAGGACGCCCTCGTAGCTCGCCGCCCAACGGTCGCCCCGGCCGTCGTTCACCGAGAACTCGACGACGACGACGTCCGGCTTCTTCGACAGCACGTCGCGCTGCAGGCGAAACGCGCCGATGTCCGATCCCGTCGCGCCGACGCCGGCGTTGACAAAGTCGATTCTGGCCCAGGGGAACGCGCGGCGCCAGCCGGCGGCGAACCGTTCGCCGTAGCGGTTTTCGGGCTTGGACGCGCCCGCGCCCCGCGTGATCGAGCCGCCCACGACGGCAATGCGGACGGGCTCGCCCTTCTCCAGGCGCGTCCAGACGCGCTCGAAGCGCGCGAGGTCGCCCTTCACGAGCTCGGACTTCGGGCCAAGGACCGACAGCGAAGGAGCGCTCGCCCCGCTCTTGAAGCGTGTGGGAGCCTCGCCCACCCAGTCCCTCTCCTGGACCACCTCGTAGACGCAGGTCGCGGACTTGGGATCGGCCGACACATCCGCCAGAAACGCCAATCGCCCTTCCTCGACGCGGCAGGGAACCTTGGCGCGACGCGCGCCGTCAAGTCCCAGCGACCAGACCGCATAGGTTTCCGGATGCGACACGGCAAGCGAGATTTCCGCCTTGCCGGGACGCATCAACATCTGCGGCGTATCGCCCCAGGAGAGCAGGATCTTCATGTCCGCATCGGCGAACTTGGTGTGCGCGCGCTGGACGTCCGTCAGATGGGCGACGAGAATGCGCGCGGCCGAACGGATCGGCGCGTCCGAAAGCGACGTTGCGTACACGGTCGCGGGAGATCCGGAGACCCGCGCCCGCAAAGCGCCGGCGTCCAGCAGACCTTCCTCGATGTAGCCGCCCGACGTGCGCGGCGTGTCCACGCGGAACACGCCCTTCTCGCGGTCGACCGAAACCTGCCGCCCCGGCGCCGGCAGCGGCGGCATCTCTCCGGGCGTCGTACCGTCCAGGTCCATTCCATACTTGGCCGACCAGCCGACCCGCGCCGTATCCTTGCGGTGGACGTTCTGCGCCAAGGCGGGATCGAGCGTCTTCAGCCAATTGCGGCTGTAGCCCACGCGCCACGCGTTCGTCAGCGGCGCCGCGTCGCCGCGCAGGAAGAGCGCGATGCCCGCGCGCTCGGCCACGCGCTGGATCGGGTCGTTGACGACGTCGAACGAAGCCACGGCGCTGATTTCGGGCTTTATGAACCCGTACCAGTCGCTGTGCGTCCAGGCGAAGCGCCAAAGTCCGCTCCAGTCCTGCAAGGCGCCTTCCGCGCCCGTCAGCATCCCGCCGTAGCTGCGGATGGGCGAGGGCCCGCAGAAATTGAATTCCGTGATGGTGAAGGGACGGTCGAAGAAGCGAAGCCCGGCGCAGGGCTGCGCGCCCGCCGTGGGCAGCTTGAAGGTGTTCACGCTCGCGCTGTAGCTGGGGATGGACCAGGCCGGCCCCAGAAAACGCGGATGGTCCACGTAGAAGTGCGTATCCGTGTAGTCGTAGGCGTCGTGCCGCACGAGCTGCGACGAATTCAGCCCGCCGCAATTCATGTTGGTCAGCGGCGCCTTGCACTTGAGCTCGTCGCGCAGAAACGCGCGGACGCGCGCCGCGAAGCGCGTCTCGACGTCCTGCAGGAAGACGAGGAAGGCCGCGCCGTGGCGGTTCTCGAGATACCCGCCCGGGAATGCGGACGGAATATCGCCGTAGACGGCGGGATCGGCGGCCTTCTTTTCCGCCAGCCACTTCTCCCACGCCTCCTTCCAGCCCGGGAGCTTCGCGTAGACCGACGGCAGCGCGACGTCGAGCGGATTCTCGTTCACGAGGGAAATGCCGACCAGGGCGGGCTCCTCCGCCAGCGTGCGGCCCGTGAACGGATTGACATGGCCCAGAAAGAGCCGCGCGAAGGCCTTGTAGTTCTCCCAGACGCCTTCATGGACAACCACGAGATGCTTGAAATCCCACATGCCCATCTTGCCGTCGCGGTCGATGCCCACGCTCCGCCACGTCGGGGCGCGCGAGACGAAGATGTCGGTCGTCAGGTAGAGGCCATGCTTCACGCAGGACGCGACGAGCGCGTCGAACCGGCGGAGGGCCTTCTCGTCCGGCTTGAGCGCGGCGGGATCGTCCTTGTCGACGAGACGCCCGTCGTGGTGGTGGAAGCGGATGGCGTTGTAGCCCGTGCGCACCATGGACTGGACGATCCGGTCTATCGTGTGCTCCGGGGGAATGTTCCCCGTCCCGCAGACGTTGGAGCCGTAGAACCGCTGCGGCACGCCCGGCAGGTTCTCGAACTCGAAGTGTCCGCCTTTCGCGACGACGCGCCCGTATTTGCCGGCCGGCGCCTCCGTCTGTCGCACGGACGTGAAGTCCAGCGCCGACCCCTCTTTCACCCACGGCGTCGACGCGATCGGAACCCAACCGGGAAGGTCCGCCACGACGACGGGCCGGCCGGCCTCGGGGTTGAAATCGCCCACGCCGACAAGGTCGAACGAGATCGGCAGCTCCACCCCGCCCTTGTACGGCGACCGGCCGGGAACGGGGATCCCGACCGTGAACGACTCGGATTCCCAGGCGCGGTTGCTTTGGATGCTGACTCGCGTCGGCTTCGCGAACCGGAAGGCGACGCGGCGGCCCTCCACGGACGTCAGTGCGATTTCTTTCGCCTCGCCGCCGAAGAAGCCGACCGTCTTGCGGTCCTTGGGAAAGGGCACGTCCTTGCCGTCGACCGACACGGCCCGCCAATCGGCATAGTCGAACGTGCTCTTCACGCAGAGGGCGTTCAGCACGGCGTCCGCGGCGGGCGCGAACGTGTAGTCCGCGTGAACGCCCCCGTCGATGCCTTTCAGTTTCAGCGTGGCGTCGACGATCGGCTGGCCGTCGTCAGGCTTGAGCTTGAAGCGATAGACGCCGTCCGCGTCCGGCGCCTCGCCCCCATACCCGCCGTGGAACCACCAGTTGGCGGACGCCACCTGCGTCTCGATCTTGACGTTCGCGCCTTCCGCCACCAGCCGCCCGCCGAACATCGGGATGACCGTGTCCGACAGCGCCGCGGACGCCGCACCCGCGCAAGCGAGTGCGACCGCCCAGAGGCGTTTCAATTTTGTTGCCTTGCAATCCATTCCCATTTCCTTTCCATTATACCATTTGCCAGCCTGCCAATCAACTCGTGCGGTGGGTGCTCAACGGAGTATGACGGCAAGACCCGCCGGCGAAATCCCCAATACGTCCCCTTTGAGTTTCGGACGCAGATTCGCCGCCTTCCCGTCCACCGTGACGGTCCAGCCCGCCAAATCGGCGGACGACAAATCGCCCGTGCACGCGAGCGCGATCTTGCCGATCAGTTCGGACTGGCTCAAGCCGCTTGCATTCACGATCTCAAGCGTCCCGTTCTTGACGGAGGGCATGCCTTTGATTTCGCCGCACCCCTTGGTCACGTCGATACGGATTCCCCGGGGCACCGCGCCCGAAACCGCGGAGACGTCCAGAACCGCGCCCTCGTCCGCCTGCAGAAGCGCGCCCGTCAGATCGACCTTGTCCGTCTTCTCGTTCGCGAACGCAAATGTGAGCGGCAGACCGGCGAAACCGCCCCAGCGTCCGTCCAGATACCAGTAGTAATGCGTGCCGGGCCTGTTCCAGTCCCATGTGTAGAAATCCTTCCGCTCGTCGGCGAGCGTCCAGTTCACCCCGTCCACGCTCGTCTCGACCTTCCAGGAGGAGGGGATTCCGCCCACCGACGTGAACGCATAGCTGTGCGCCGGCGCCGTGTTCGCCGGCAGCCTGAATGTGATGGCGACGCTCTCCAAAGCCGTCTTCGACTTGACCTGCATCCAATTGTAATACGTGCCGTTGAACAGGTTGTTGGGGGTCTTCTTGTTGCCGTTTTCCGGCGAATAGGTCAGCCCCGTCGGCACGACCATGCACTGCTCGCCCTGCAGCTGTGTCGCATCGGTCAAGTCTTTCTGCCACGAATAGCCGTTTGCCTTGAGATTGATGCGATTCCCGTCTGCGTCGAAAAGCCCGATCTCGCCGATCGTCGGCTCTTTCATGTCCTTCCCGACCATGCCCGTGATCGTCACGCGCCAAAAGGCGTTCGTGACACCCATGCCGGACAGCGTGAGCGTCCCTTCCGCCGCGCGCACAACGCCCGAAAACGACTGCGGGCAATTCGCCGAGCCGCGCACGAACAGCGCACCCGCGCCCTTCTTGACGAACGCGCCCTTCGCGTCCAGCTTCACGAAGCGCTCAAGCGCCTCCGCCGCCTCGTTCCGGTAGACCAGCGCGCCGCCTTCGTTGACGGTGACCGTGCGCGGCGCGACCGTCAGCAGGCCGCTCGCCTCCATCACCTTCTTCGGGGAGCCGTCCTTTTGCTCGTTGTAGTTCGTGTCGTTGTCCTTCACCGGCAGCACGGGCGTCAGGCCCGTCAGGCCCGCCAAGTCGCCGAAACCGTTGACCGTCGTCTCGCCCGCGACCGCGAGCGCGCCCGCCAGCACGTCGGGCTTTGTCACCGTCGCGCCGTCGAGCGTCAGCGTGCCCGAACCGGTCTTGCACACCTTCACGTTCGCCGCGACGACGCCCTTGAGCGTGCCGTCCGCGTCGCCTTCGCCGAACTTCAGGCAGGCGGTCTTCGCGGCCTTGTTGGTCGCGCAGCTGTTCTGCGAGACGTCGAGGCTGTTCACCGTCTGCGTCGTGCCGTTGAGGTCGAGAACCGCCGTGAGCGAATAGCCTTTGTTGACCTGCTCATCCGAACTCTTGAGGCTGACGCCCCCTGTCTGCGGACCGAACGGCAGGACATTGTCCTTGTATGTCGTGATTTCCGCGCCTTCCGACCGCAGATCCCCCGTATGGCCCCAGACGATGGTCTTGTCCAGGCGGATGCGCGGATAATTTTCGGCGTTGCGCCCCGCCTGGGCAAACACGACATCGCAGGCACCTGTCGTCACGACGGAGTTGTCCTCTTCTCCGCACGGGTAGGACGGATACCAGTTCGGGTCTATCCGGATCGGATGGCCTTCGCCGCCTCTCAAGACAACCGGATTCTCCTCTTTGGCGATGAACTGCCGCCCCGCCCATTCCGTGACAACCAGCGTGCCCCCCGCAAAAAGGATTTCGACTGGGTTGGCATTCTCGTTCGTGACGACAGAGTGGCCGTATTTGCTTGTCCCCGCCAACTCGAGGAGCGAAACGACCCCGTCTTCGCCCGCCTGCGCCCCGCTCGACACCACGATGCCCGGCCATCTCGCCCCTGTATTGATCCAATTCCCGCCAACCACGGCGTCACCGCCGGCCAGCGTGATCTTCCCTTTGCCGGCGCCGACTTTCAATGTCGCATTCGTTCCATTCGCGAACCGCGCCTGCTTCTTGAACGTGAACGCGGCATCGTCGCCCGCGTCCGGCGCCAGTTCGATGATCGCGCCCGCGTCCGGCTTCAATTGCGCCTGGCCCGTCACCGTGTAGGTTCCGCTGATCTTCAGCTTCGAGAACGACACGTCGGCGGTATCCGTTCTCTCGGCGCCGCTGCTGACGACAATCTCATTTGCGTTCGCACCGCAGGCCGCCCCGGACATGAACGCCAAGCTCAAGCCTAGTTTCAATGCCGTCACTTTATTTCTTGTTGGACTTTTCATTGTCGGATCCTTTCTTATTGGATTAGCTACAGACAAAAAGACAAATGCACAAAACAAGACACGCACGGTTCCGGACAGAAACCGCGTCAATCGCCGCGTAGAGGCTCTCTACAGCGTCATTTACACATAGGGGGGGGGGTACTTGGACGC
>DJRS01000093.1 GCA_002440145.1 Verrucomicrobia bacterium UBA6354 | reverse complement strand
CTGACGGACCCCGAGAAGCGTCCGATCGCGACGCAGTTCGCCAACCTGGACCTGAACGCGGTGGAGTGGTCCGGCTGGCGGCCGCTGAACGACGAGGACCTCTTCCGCATCGGCGTGAAGGACGCTGACCGCTACGGCTACGACGTGTACGCGGTGGACGACTGGTGCGGGGCGGAATACGACACGCTGAGCGCGTTCGGCTACGACAAGAAGCGCATGGAAGTGCGCGAGGGCAGCACCCACACGCCGGATCCGGATCTGGCGGTGCGTTCGTACTGGACGCTCATCGGCAAGGGCTTGAAGGGTTTCTCGCACTTCATGCTGCAGGAGGGCAACAACCACGCCGAGTTCCCGAAGTTCGGCCTGACGAACTACGACCAGACGCCGCGGCCTAAACTCGCGGCCTACTCGGACGCCATCCGCGCCATTCGCCAGATCGAGAACGTGCTCGCGCCCGCCCGGCGCCAGAACGCCTCGAAGCCGGTCGCGATCTACTACAGCCGCACCTGCAACGCGCTTCAGGAGCGTTCGCTCGGCTCGCTCTTCGACTGCGGACCGGACAACGTCTTCCGCGTCTACGAACTCATCCGCGGCAACGGCTATCCCGTCACCTTCGTCACCGACGAGCAAATCCGCGAAGGCGACCGCCTTTCGGAGATGTCCGCTCTGTTCTTCGTGGACGCGAAGTACATTCCGGCCGACGTGCTGGACAAGGTCGAGGACTGGGTCGCGAATGGCGGCGCGGTGTTCGCGGACGCCCAGCCGGGCATCTACGACGGGCACGGCTTCCCGCAGGACCGCTTCCTGAAGTTCCTCGGCATCGAGCCGGTCGCCCAGAAGAAGGTGGACTCGCTCGCGGCGGAGAAGAATCCGTTCGGCTACAGCGCCATGAGCTTCGACGTGGTGGACGCGGACCAGCTCCACAAGACGCAGTTCGAGTTCTTCCAGCAGTGGGATTCGACGCACCCCATCAGCCGCGCGGCCGGGAAGTTCATGTTCAGCGGCTTCGGCTACCAGAACGTGGATTCCGTCGCGGGCGAGACGATCGTCATGGCGCACAACGGCAAGCCGGCGGGCGTCTTGCGCGAACACGGGAAGGGCACGAGCTTCTATTTCGCGGGCTACCTCGGCTCCATCTACGGCGGCGCGGCGACGACCTACGAGTGGCGCGACGCGCATTCCGATCCGTCGCCCTACCGGTTCATGGACGCCTACCTCGCCTTCGTCGGGGCGCAGAAGGTCGCCACGGCCGACTTGCCGCAGCGCGTCCGCACCAAGATGCGTTTCGAGTCGCCGCTCGTGGACGCGCGCGGCAACGCGGTGCTCTCGGTCACGAGCTACAACGACGCGCCGGTGGGACCGTTCCGCGTGCAGTGGAAGCTCGCGCCGGGCGTGAAGGCGCCGCGCGGCGTATACGTCCTCCGGCAAGGTTCGCGCCAGCTCGAGCCGGTCGCCTTCACGCTGGAGAAGGATCAGCTCGGCTTCGAAATGCCGCGCTTCAAGAACTTCGCCGCGGTGCTCGCGCTCAATGACGCGCAGCCGCTCGTGTCGGTCGACTTCGGCGCGGCGAAACGCACGGACGCCGGACTCGTCGAGCTGAATCCGGGCCAGGCGGTCACGGCCCAGGTGCGGGTGTTCAATCCGTCCGCGACGCCGCTCAAGGCGGGCCAGGTGACGGTTCGCCTGCCCAAGGGCTGGTTCTACGACCATGAGACGGTGGCGGTGCCGGAACTGCCCGCCTATGGCGCGTCGGCGGAACTCGCCTTCACGATCCGCACGCCGGACAATTGCGCGGCGACACGCTTCCGTCCCGTCAACTTCATCTACGAGAACGCGGACGTGAAGTCCATGCCGACGGCGGAAGTCGTCTGGTGGAAGGACGCCGAATAGCCGGATTTCCTCCCCTTGGATGGGGATTGAGAGGAAGGAACGCGCGCGAAGGGGATTTCTCTCCGCGCGCGTTTGCATATGCCGCGCCGTTCCCAATGCGCCGCGGTACTCGTTTTTCATTCTATTCCCTTGCGCAATAATCCTTCTTTTGCTTGCATTCCGACAAGCGATGATGCTATAATATAGATAATCGAACATGAGAAGGTTTTGCAAAGATCAAATCCGGAAAGGAGTGCCTATGAACAAGAAATATATTCTGCTCGCCCTGATTCTGGCGCTTGCGGGGACCGTGTGTGCAAAAAACTGGACATACGACAGCAGCGCGAAGACCATTTCCGACGGACAGTGGACGCTGAGCGTTACATTGAAAGATACTGTTCTGTCAGTTTGGGGGGTCAAGTCCCATGAAGACGGCGGGGACGGCGTTATTGACCTGAACAACCCGTTAAAGCTTGAGCGCGGAACCAACATTACGGTATCCGGCGTTGTATTTGGAGAGAACTCATTTTCGATGGACAACAAAAATAACACCATTGAAAAAAGCGCGCTAAAGAAGTTTTACTGCGATATCGTGGATAGATTGGGTGGAGCAATGCTTCAGGGCAATACAAACCTGACGGATGTTGTGCTAAAAGGCGAGAAAGTATCGGTGCTGCCCGGTTTAATGCTCAACAAGTGTAACAGCCTTACCAATGCCGTCTTGAAGTTCCCGAATCTCCGGACACTCGGGGATCGAATATTTGGTAAAGAAACAACAAAGGTCGCTCCTATAAATGTCATGGACTTGCTTAACCCGGGCGTGACGAACATCACTAGCAAACTGACTCAGGATAAGGGAAGTTCTTTCTTCTATGGCGATCTCGTCTTGACGAATATACATGTCATATCAGAACTATCCTTCCGGGGGGCAGATCTTAGAAACGTCCGGCTGGCCGGTCCGCTGGCGTCATTGGGATTCTACACGTTTCATGGTTACGGCATAACGAATATCGTTCTTGCGTTGCCGCATCTTGCGGTTGTCAATATAGAAGCGTTTAATAGTCAGAAACGCATCCACAGTCTCGAGATGCAACGCGTCCCCAAAGGCGGTATGGGACTTGTCTCGAATATTCTTGCGTATGCCGCATCAGGTGCATCCGCGAATGATTGGGTGAACGGTATTGCGGGACTGGGAGGATGGTATAACGATAGCGGATGGAAACCTCAGACGAACCGCATCTATGTTTCGCGCAAACAGTGGACGCCCAGCGCGGAGGAGACCTGGTCCCCGTCGAACACGAACGGCTTTTTCCTCGGCAAGCCTTTCACGGAGGGCGAGAAGAAGATGATTGAGGCGGATCCGACGCTCACCAAAGCATTTGGCGTATGGGTGCAGTATCAGGGGACGAATCTCGTCCACCGGGCGTTCTTCGTGCACAAGCCCTCGCCGTACGACAAGCTGGGGTTCGTGTTGCACTTCCGGTAGGATTGGCTCGATGATTTGCGTATATACGAAAGAAAAGGAAAAAACGAAAACATGAAGAGATGGGTTCTGGCGGGGTGGGCACTCCTCGCTTTGGGGTTGGTCGCGCACGCCGGGTCGGGCGAGATGCCGGCGGAGTGGGCCGCGGCGAAGAACTGGCTTGTGCCGGTGGCGGAAGGGAACAGCGCCGTCATCCGCGACTTCAAGGGGAACGACCTGCTCAAGTTCAGCTGGACGACGCTGGCCTATCCTTACGTCGGCGACACGTCGTCCTGGGTGAAGGAGTACGGCCGCTACCAGCCGAAAGTGAGGTCCGTGAAGCAGCTTGACCCGGCCATCGTCCGCATCGACTTCGCGCTCGGGGATCCGGGCATAAAGGAGCATTACGCGCTGCTCGTTTCGGAGGGCGGTCCGCGTTTGCGGATGGAACAGCGCATCGTGTTGAACGAAGGCGCGCCGCGGCTGGGGACGGTCTCGGGGGGCGCCATCTGGCAGAACCGGGTCGGCTTCCGTCTCATAGGGGACTGCAAGCCGGGCGCGGCGTTTTGCCGGGACGGTGTGTGGGTCAAGCCCGAGAACGGGGAGTCGTTCGAAAAGGGCGGCGCCAATCTGGTGCCGTTCACGGTGCCGGAAGGGCGGCTCTATCTCGCCTACAACACGGTCGGGACGTTCCAAGGGTTTCCGCGCGAGCAGTTCTGGCTCTCCTACCGCGCGAGCAATGTGGCGGAAGCCCTGCGCGACGCGAAGCTGACGGCGGAGAACGCCAAGGGCATCATCATGCCGGCGACGGGCGAGTATTTCGAGCAGGTGCAGGGACAGGGCCCCAAGAAGGATACCGCGGCGGCGCCGGAAGTCCCGGTTAAGGGCGAGCGGGCGTACTCGAACGTCATCGACATGTATCTGCTGCCGGGAACGAATTCCGCCTACGTGGCGTGCGCGCTGGAGACTGGCGCGGCGATGGCGGCGAAGATCACGACGGACGCCGACTTCAATCTGTTCAATTCGGCCAAAGAGACGCCGCATTTCACGGTTTCGATGGTGAATCCGACGAATGTGACCAAGGAGACGTCCTGCCGCATCGTGGCGCGGAATTTCGACGGGCAGGAGGACGTCCATGCCGCGTTCAAGGTGACCCTGCCGCCGTACGGGACGACCAACTGCACGTTCAACCTCCCCAAGCGCAAACGCGAATACTGGTTCGTGAACGCCGAATTCGACGACGGACTCACCAATTCCTTCGTGCGGACGGATGTGGCGACGATGGAGCCCTACAAGTACAAGTCGCTCGAGACGAGCGTCATGGGCATCGCCGCGAACTTCAAGATGCCTTCCGCGGAAGCCTGCGACCGTCTCCTGACGCGCATGGGGGTGCGGTGGGTCCGCACGCCTTCCGGGACCGAGACGGAGAAATTCGCGAAGAAGGGCCGGCGCGGCATTCTGGCGTTCCACCTGGACGACAAGGCGACAAACGAGACACAGCGGATCGCGTTCGCCAAGAAGAAACTCGCGGAAGCCGCCGAACGCAACTGCCCGATCGTCGAACTCGGCAACGAACTCAATTTCGGCGTCCGCGGCTGGGAGGCGGCCCTGAAGCGGGCGAACTGGTACAAGGGCTGGCTGAAGGCGTTCTACGATGCGCGCGCCGAACTCAAGCTGGAGAAGAAGGTCAAGATCTCCTCCTTCGGCTTCGCCGGATTCGTCGACGGCGGACAGTTCTTCAATGCGATGGACAAGGCCGGGTGCTGGGAATACTGCGATATCCTCGCCATCCATCCCGGCCGCCTGAACCAGACGCCCGACAACCCGGACTCCGCCTGGAAGTGGAACTATCGTCCCCAGATCTGGGCGGCGAAGCAGTGCATGGCGAAGATCCGCGCGAAGCATCCGCTCGGGCTCATCATGACCGAGGTCTACGCCCGCACGCCGCCGAACAAGGACGATTCGGACTCTACGCGCACGGCGACGGAAAGCATCGTCCTTTCCTGCGCGATCGCCAAGATGGAAGGCGTCACGGCGCTCAACTGGTACCAGCTGCACGACGGGGTGCACAGCGACATCAACGGCATCAACGAGCACAACTCGGAGTACCACTACGGTCTACTGCGCCGGGACGGCACGGTCAAGCCCTCGATTCTCGCCTACTGCGCGGTTTCCGAAGCGTTGGATGGGGCCAAGTTCGCGCGCACGGTCAACTATACGGACGACCGCCAGGCGTGGTTCTTCGATACGCCGCGCGGCGAGATGGCGATTCTCTTCGACCGCAAGGACGGGTGCTATCCGTATGACGGCATGTTCACGGGCCGTCCCTTCACGGGGCATCTCGAGCCTTGGCTCGACCACTGGAAGAGCCACACCCCCTACGCCTTCATGGCGCCGAAGGGGTATGTCGTCGTGCGCGACGCAATCGGGCGCACGCGCAAGATCAAGGCGAAGAAAGGCGTCGTGACGCTCACGCTGAGCGGCGCGCCGATCTTCGTCTACGGACTGGGTGCGCCCGTCCCCGACGGGAAGGCGTCGAAGGACGTGGCCCCGTGGGGTCTCGTCACGACCGGCGGGGCGACGGATGCGGAACTGGCGGCGTTCAAGGATGCGGGCGGCAGTTTCCTCTTCGACGAGCAGAAGGAGGGCTTTGCCGAGTATCTATACCTCAATCTGGACGAAGTAGAGGCGTTCGGCAAGCTTGACATCGGGACGGATGCCGCGGACTCGCTGAAAAAGCTCTATGCGCGCGGCGTGCGCCGCGTAGTCGTCGCCCTGTCCGTCAAGCCCGAGGGGGCGGACGGCGCCGCCAAGAAGCAGGACGGCGAAGCGAAGGGCCGCGCGTGGGCGACGCGCCTGGCGCCCTATGCCGCGGCGCGGAAGGCGTTCCCGGACGAGACGCCCGAAATCTGGGTGCAGCCCAAGGGCGATTGGTCGGCCGTGCTCTTCAATGGCGTGCGCGAGCAGGTGAGCGGCCTGGTGCTTTTCTGGGAGAATTTCACCTTCTCGCATCCAAAAGACCTCTTCTGGAAACTGCGCGGGACGGCGAAATGGGCGAAATTGCCGGTTATGACGCTCAACTTCGCGCCGGTGGGCTTCAAGCCCGGACAGAACGCTCCGCAAGGCGTCGATCTCACGGCGGCGCAGTTCTTCGGCTCGCTCTTCCTGCTCTCTTCGCATCCGGCCTTCGACGGGGTGGCCTTCACCAACCTGCGCGAGGGCGGCAAGACGGATGAAGGAGCCTTGGGAACGACCCCGCTCGCCGCGGCGATCACGGAGCGCGTGGACTGGTACTGCACATGGTGCGGCTTCTTTTCGAAGGACGGTAAGGAGAAGGGACGCCTGAAGGCGATGAAGTTCCTGCGGGAATGGGTGCCGGAGACTTCGGGCTTCGAATATTCCGTCGCCCAGTCGGGATTGCGGACTATACGCTTCTGGAAAGGCAACGTCCCGTGTGCGCTCGTCTGGCAGGGCGACCGGAACCGCCTCTATGGTTCACGGGTGGACGACCTGTCTGGAACTCCCGAGCCGGAGGAAGCGACGATCGAGGTCCATACGACCAGCCGGGGATTCCGTGTTTACGACATCTTCGGAAACGACCTGAACGTCGAGGAGAAGTACCGTAAGGCCACGCTGAAAGTCGGGACGTCCCCGGTCGTTATCTACGGAATCAAGGATCTGTCGGTGGTCGGGAAATGACGCGGTGGCGCGTCTGTTTCGGCATCTTCCAGCCACAGAACGCTTCGTCTGAAAGCGCCGCGAATTCCGCCCCCGGACACAGGCGGACAGCCTCTTCAACCGCCCGCTTCTCGGTCTTGTTCGGGGGCGGGGTGTGCGAAGCCTTGGGCGGAACGTTAGTGTAGCCTTTTGCCGCCCCTCGGAG
>DJRS01000144.1:802-8751 GCA_002440145.1 Verrucomicrobia bacterium UBA6354 | reverse complement strand
AGGTGTAGAATTGTAGAGGGGGTGCGTCCCACTTGTCCTACTCGTCCCAGTTGCCCCAGTTGTCCTACCCGTCCTGCCAGTCTCTTGCCGCCCCGCGGAGTTTGCCAACCGTTGGAAACCGGCACGCATTATCAGGACAAATCGCGCCGCGTCCCGTTTCTGCAAATAGGGGGTTTACAGGTTTTAATAATTGTGTTATACTATTGCCGTAAAATGGTTTGTAGGGTACACGATAAACGGCGGCGGCAAGGGCACGGGGCTTCCCGTGCGCTGAAACGCCCGCAGGACGCGTTCTGTCGCGTCCGTTTGCGTCCAAGTACCCCCCCCCCCTACTTGCTAGTAACGCTGTAGCGAGCCTCTGCGCGGCGCTGGGCGCGGTTTCTGTCGGAACCGCGGCGGTGTTGTTTTGTCTTTCGCCAGAGAATCGGGCGGCTTCCCTCCCGGGTTCCGTCTTGACGTATTTTGTCGACCAACCTTTCACTCAAACAAATAAAGAAGGAAAAACAGTATGACTGTGAAATCATTGCTTATGGGCGCGGCGTTCGTCCTTGCGTCAATATGCCGGGGGGCGGACACGCCGGCGCGCCTGACGTATGCGCTCGACGCCTCGACGTCGGAGGGACTTGACCTGACAGCAATGGCGGGCTTTGCCGCCGACCGGATGTATGGTCCCCGGACGGCGGATATCACGTTCTCAGGCCCGCTGACGGTCGATTCAACGGTTTCGAAGGAGAGCCCGTTCGCCATTCTGGGACGCGGCAAGAAAATCACGGTCAATGGTGCGGACTCGGGGCTGCATGCGTTGCCGCTGAAACTGTGCAACGCCGACGGGGTGACGGGAACCTCGAAACTGGTTTTTGATGCCGGCAAACGGTTCAGCGGACCGTCGCTCGATGTTGGGGCGAATAACGAGTTTTCGTACGGCTGGGTGAACTACGGCAATGTTGAACTCGCCTGCGAGACGATTGACGTGCATGACGGCGGAAAACTCGGTGGCTTTGGACTCGCCCTGGGGGTCAATGAGAATGTTCGCGTTTCGGTTTCGGGCAATGCCACCGTGACGGGTTCGTCCTATTGCCAACTGGGCTGTCAGACGGCAGCCACGGAGAAGAATCTGACGGCGTTTCTGGGAATCACAAACGCCACGGTGACGGCAGGCGGCACGGAAGCACACAATGGGAAGGTCTTTTCCCTGATGGTCAATTGCATTGGAAGTGACGGCGTTGGAAACTGCCGCGTCGTTCTCGGTGAGGACGGGAAACTTGTCGCCAATACGATTTCGCACCATGGGGGCGGGCGGTCGACGATTGCTTTCGACGGAGGAAGGTATCTCTCGAAGCATACGAAGCAGACGCAGCCCCTGTTCCATTGCTATGGTGCCAACTACAAGGGTGGGTGGTCGAATCCGATTATCACCGTGCAGGGCATCAACGGGCACGCGATTGATCTTGAGATTGCCGCCGACCGTGTTTTGGCTTCCGGCGACGGTGGCACGCGTGCGGTCAACCTGACGGGCACGGGCGGTTTGACGAAGCGCGGCGCGGGTACGCTGACGCTCAACCGCTACAATTCGTCAACGTGCGACTATACGGGGCCGACGGCTGTCCTTGGCGGCGGGTTGGTGGTGACGGATGCGAACTTCAGGCCGGGGCGCGGAGCATTGACGATTGCGGAAGGTTGCTTTCTTGACCTGAACGGCGTTGGTTGCACGTTCACGACGGCGCAAGGCGCGGGTGATGTGCGCAACGGTGGTGCGGATGTGTCGGAACTTGTCCTTGGCGACGGCGATGCGGATGTGGTACTCGAAGTCTCGACGGCTACGAATGTTATGGTTCGTAAGACGGGTGCGGGGACGCTCACGGTGCGTGGCGCAGCCTTGGCAGGTGCGTCAGGATTCGTGATTGATGCCGGGATTGTGAAGTTCGCCGGAAACACCACGGCCTCGCGTGGCACGGTCGAGATTGCCGCGGGGGCGACACTTGACATTCGCGGCGTGAGTTTCGCCTGCGGGAAACTGGTCAACCGGGGAACGATTCTCTCGGACGCGGCGACGACCCTGACGTTGGGCGACGCGGCTGATGCGTCCTTTAACAACGGACTGGAAGGCTTTTCGGGTGGCTTCACCAAGAGCGGGGACGGCACGGTGGATTTGTACGGGGGTGAAACGCTGGATGGTGAAATCGCCGTTAAAGAGGGGACGCTCAAGGTCTTTCCCGGCATCTGGAAGGGGAAGTATTTCAAACTCGTCTTCAACAAGGCGGAATCGTCCGACAACAACCAGTGGCACAAGAAACTCGGCGAGTTTGCGCTGTACAATGCCGCCGGAGAGAATGTCGCACGGAAGATTACCGCGCAGAACGACGCGAGGGCTGCCGACGGAAGCGGATTGGCGGAGGGTGAAGTTCGACTGGGCGATTCGGGGTTTTATTCCGTTCCGGACGGTTCTGGCGTGCTGAACCTGTTCGACGGCGATACGAAGACGCAGTTTGACTTGTCGAGTGGCTGGGGGAATGAATTCATTGTCCTCCGTCTGCCCGAAGCGGCGGGGAATGTCGTCGGCTACAACTTCAACAACGGGTATCGAATTGGGCGGCTGGTCACCTGGAGCCTGTATGGGTCAGAGGACGGCTCGTCGTGGACTCTGCTTGATGAGCATCCCTGCAGCGATTGGAACAACTTGGAACTTCGACAGGCGGCAATTGACGCGACACCGAATGTGGACGGTGCGTGGTACAACGATGGCATTCCGTATGCATTCTCATCCTATGCGACTTCGGACGGACTGGTCTTTGGCGCACATGCGCGCGTCTCTGTCGCCAAGGGGGCGACGCTCGACCTGCAGTCGGAGAAGATGGTGCTCGACCGTCTTGCGGTCGATTGCACGGCGGGGGCGGGCACGATTACGCGCTTCACGCCGGCGCCGAACGGCATCCTGGACCTGACGGTCGAAGACCCGAAGGCCGTCCGCAACGGCTTTGAGGTTCCGCTGACGGTCGGGACGGTCGCGGACGCGAAGAATTTCGCCTCGTGGACGGTGCGGGTGAACGGCAAGGAAAACAAGAATCGCCGGCTTGCATATGAAAACGGCAAGCTTGTAATCCGCGCCGTCGGCTTCGCGCTGACCATCCGTTGACCGGCGGACGGGAACAGGGTATAATGACATGTCGACGACAATAAGATAAAGAGAAGAGAGGAAATCATATGGCTATTGCATCCAGCAGACGCAATTTCATCCGCGGCGCCTTCGGGCTGGCCGCGCTCGGGGCGGGCGATTGCTTCGCGATCGGCAGCGCCGCCGGCAAGCGCATCCGCCTCGCGGCGGTGGGCATGATGGGCAAGGGGTATTCGGACTGGCTGCCGATGCTGAAGTCGGGCCTCGTCGAGATCGTCGCGTTCTGCGACTGCGACGCGAACAAGCTCGCGGAGGCGAAAAAGGCGCTGGCCCGCGACGGCGTCGCGCTCGATCTCGCCAAGATTCCGTTCTACACGGACTACCGCAGGCTCCTGGACGACGCCGGGACCTTGGGCGTGCAGGCGATGACGGTTTCCGCGACCGACCACACGCACGCCCCCGTCGCGATCGCGGCGATGAAGCAGGGCATCCACGTCTTCGTGCAGAAGCCGCTCGTGCGCACGCTCTGGGAGCTCGACTACTTCAACAAGACGGCGAAGGAGTACGGCGTCGTCACCCAGATGGGCAACCAGGGCAGTTCGCTGACGGGATTCCGCCGCGGCGTGGAGGTGCTCAATTCGGGCATTCTCGGCGACGTGACGGAAGTCCACGTGTGGACGAACCGCCCGGTCTGGCCGCAGGGACGGAACGCGGTCGCGGCGGTGAAGGCCGATCCGCCCTGGCCGATGCCGAAAGAGCTGAACTGGGACGCCTGGCTCGCGACGGCGCAGGAGCGTCCGTGGCGGCCGATCTACCATCCGTTCAGCTGGCGCGGCATGTTCGACTTCGGCTGCGGCGCGTTCGGCGACATGGCGTGCCACACGATGAACCTGCCGTTCCGCGGGCTGGAGCTGGGCGCGGTGGACACGGTCGAGCTCAGGCGGATCGAGGACAAGACGGACCTCGCGTTCCCGGCGAAGTCGATCGTCGTCCTCAATTACGCGGCGCGGACTTCGCAGACGCGTCCGGGCGTGAACCTGCCGGCCGTCAAGCTGACCTGGTACGACGGCAACCTGAAGCCGTCCGCCGATCTCATGCCGCAGGTGATCGCGGCGGGGCTCGAACGCGACAAGGAGACGGGCAAGGGCAAGGTTCCGAACACCGGCTGCCTGATCGTCGGCACGCGCGGCATTCTCTGTTCGACGAACGACTATGGCGGGGACAGCTACATCGCGCTCAAGGGCGAGGAGAAGGTCGTCAACATCAAAGACCACGAGGCGTGCAAGGTGGTCGCGCACACGATTCCGTACCGCAGCGACTCGGCCGCGACGCAAGCCGCGCAGTCGGGCTATGCGGCGATTTCGGCGGATGGACACTATGGCGAGTTTCTGAACGCGATTCTCGGCAAGGGTCCCGTGTACGCGGCGACGCATTCGCGGTGCTACTCCGACATCGAGTACGCGATTCCGCAGATGGAAGGCATTCTGGTCGGTTGCGTGGCGCAACGCGTCGGGTTGACGGGCGCGGCGGGCGTCTTCCATTGGGACGCGAAGAACGGACGGTTCCGCGAAGAGGCGCCCAACCGCTATCTGAAGCCGTACATCCGCAAGGGTTTCGAATTCTGATTGGAGAATCCGGATATGAACAAGCTGTTCGCATGTATCGGCGCGGCCTGCCTGAGTTTGGCCGTGAGCGCGAAAACGCTTTTCACCGTTTCGGCCGACCGCCCCGACTGCCGCTACGGCGTCGGGGAGACGGCGACTTTCACGGTGACGGCGACGGACGGGAAAGGCGCGCCGCTGAAATCGGGCAAGGTCGCCTGGTCTCTCGACAACTTCGGCTCGGACGTGATTTCGCCGCGCGCCGAAGTCGATCTCGCGGCGGGGAACCCGTTCCGTGTGACGGGGAGCCTGCCGTATCCGGGTTTCCTGCGGCTTAACCTGAAGGCGGCGGACGGCTCGTCGCGCGTCTGGAGCGTGGCGGTCGCGCCGGAACGGGTGAAAGCTTCGTCGTCGCGCCCGGCCGACTTCGACGCGTTCTGGGACAATGCGATGGCCCGGCTCGCGCGCGAACTGCCGCTCGATCCCCGGATGGAGCGCGTCGCGGAGAAGAGCAAGGGCGCGTTCGACTACTACAACGTAAGCTTCGCGACGTTCGGCGGGCGCGTCTACGGTTTCCTGACCATCCCCAAGGACAAGTCGCGGCAGTATCCCGTCCTGGTGACGGTACCGGGCGCGGGGCCGTACCACAACGGGTCGTGGTACGGCTCGGGCGACCGGATCTCGCTGATGATGAACGTCCTGCCGTTCAGGCCCAGCAGGGACGGCAAGAAGTTCGAGGCGGACTACCGCAGGTGGGAAGACGGGCTGAAGAAGAAATACGGGACGAACGGCCCGTACGGCACGGCGGGAATCGCCGCGTCGCGCGAGGACTATGTCTACTATTCGTCCATTCTGGGCATCAGCCGGGCGGTGGACTGGCTCGCGGCGCGCCCCGAGGTCAACACGGAACGCATCGGCTACTATGGCGGCAGCCAAGGCGGCGCGTTCGGCTACTTCCTCCTGGGGCTGAACAGGAACTTCACGCGCGGGGCGATGTACATTCCGGCGATGGCGGACCATCTTGCCGCGCGGCAGAAACGGCAGGCGACTTGGCCGGAGCTCCTTCGCAACCAGCCTGCGTCGGGACGCGCGGCGGCGGAGAAGAACGCGCCCTACTTCGACATCGCCCACTTCGCGCCGCGCATCCGCGTGCCCGTGCGTTCGGCCGTCGGGTTGGGCGACACGACGTGTCCGCCCGCCGGGGGCTGGAGCGCCTACAACGCGCTCGGGTCGAACGACAAGTCGATGGTTTCCGTCCCGGGCATGACGCACAAGGCCGACGCGGCGCTCGAACAGGGCCTGTTCGCCTGGGCGTGCGGAACGGATCCGGCGTTCGTCGCGCCGCCGCGCACGCCGGGCTCGAACGCGGCGCGCGTCTTCGAGAGGCTGAAAGCCGTCGGCGCGTCGCCGAACTACTACTGGGCGTGGACGTATCCGTGGCTCGACCACGGCAACTGGGGCGGCGACAGGCGCCTCGTGCAGGAGAAGGACGGGAAGTTCCTGCCGAAACCGCTCGCCGACGTCAAGCTGGCCTGCGACTACGTGAGCCGCTACTCGGACGGCCGCCGCGCGCTCGTCAACTATGCCGATCTCGCGAGCCTCGTCGGGACCTGGCATTCGCCGCGCTACTACGCCATCAACCGGACGGGGCTGACGGCGGCGATCCAAAAGCAGTGGGTCGAGTTCGGCGCGATCATGGTCTTCAACTGGCACATGGACCAGCCGTACACGACGAATGGCTTTCCCCAGGCCTCCTACCGCTTCAAGAGCGGCGGCGCGGACCGCAACGTCATCCGGCAGATTCTGGACGGCACGGGCGGACCGTGCGGCGCCGGCGCGATCGAGGGCAAGTCCTATCGCGAGCCTGCGCCGAATCCGCGGGCGTGGTTTCTCGAACAGCTGGCGGACGTCGCGGACTTCATCAACGGGCTGAACGACCCGGAGACGGGCGAGCCGATTCCCGTCATCCTGCGCTATCCGCACGAGGCGGACGGCAACTGGTTCTGGTGGGGAAACGGCTGGTGCACGGCGGAAGAGTTCCGCGCGTTCTGCCGTTTCGAGGCGGACTATTTGCGCCGCGCGTGCGGCCCCGACCGCATCCTCTTCGCCTACACGCCAGACCGGCAGTGGAAGGAATTCGGCAAGGAGGGCGACGCGGCGAACACGTTCCTCGCGCGCTATCCCGGCGACGCCTACACGGACGTCATCGGCATCGACGACTATGGCATCGGCAACGGCAAGACGACCGAACAGGCGGAGCGGAGCCTGGCGAGGTCCATCGACCGCCTGCGGCAGATGTCCGCGTTCGCGGAGGAACGCAACCTGGTCGTCTGCATCTCGGAGAGCGGCGGCAGCGGCAAGCGCGACGACTTCTGGGTGTATCTGCACCGCGCCGCGACGGCAGAGGGCGTCGCCTGCGCGTTTGTGGACGCCTGGTGCTGGATCTACGGCATGAAGCCGGAGACGGCCGCCTCGGAGGCGGACGAGCGCGCGTTCGCCCGCCGGCCCGAAGTGCTGATGGAGGGCTCTCCGGGCGCCGGATTCCGCTGATATCGCGTTCCCGGAACTTCGCGAGCCGTCGCTTCTCTTGCGCGGCGCGGCGGAATTTGGTATCATATTCCCTGACGATGCGGTGACGGAGGCAGAAAGGAGCATGAGATGAGAATGAGAAACTCAAATGAGGGCGAGGACGGATTCAGCCGGCGCGAATTCATCTCCCTCGGTGCGCTCGCGGCGTGCGCGGCGCCTCTTGCCGGGCATGCGGGGACGCGGACAGGAGAAGGGAAGATTGCCGTCGATCCGAATCTCTCGGTCTTCCTCTCCGACATCCACGTGGGCGGAAAGAACGTGGCGGGCCAGCCCGTCTACCAGAATCCGCTCTTCGCGAAGGCCGTCGGGCAGGTGCTCGCGCTGGATCCGCGTCCGGCGCGCGTGCTCATTTTCGGGGACATCGCGCTCTGGAACGGGCTCTCGGCGGACTACACGGAGTCCGCGCCGCTCATCCGCCGCCTCGGGGACGCCGGCATCGACGTCTACCTCACGGCCGGCAACCACGACCATCGCGAACCGCTCTTCCGCTTCCATCCCCGCCAGCGGGAGATCACGCCCGTCCCCGGGCGCTTCGTTTCGGTCGTGGACGCGGGGACGGCGGATTTCGTGCTGCTCGACTCGCTGAAGGAGAGCGGGAAGGGCGAGGGGAGCGCCAATGCGGTGGACGGCGGACTTGACGCGGCGCA
>DJRS01000144.1:0-725 GCA_002440145.1 Verrucomicrobia bacterium UBA6354 | reverse complement strand
TCATGTCTTTCGCCGCGGCCGCGAAGCGTCCGTTCTTCTGCGGCGCGCATCATCCCGCGCATGAACTCCCGGTCGGACGGAATGGCCTTTTGGCCGCGCTGGGCGGGTTTCCGCTATTCGCCGGTTATGTCCACGGGCATGACCACCGCTGGTACAAGAAGTGGACGCGCATTTCCTGGTCGTCGCCGCACGTCGTGCGCAGCGTGTGCCTGCCGTCGACGGGGTGGTGGGGCGACATCGGCTTCGCGACGTTCCGCACGGGGCCGCAGGGCGCGAAACTTGCCCTCGTCCAGAACGACTTTTTCTTCCCCTGTCCGCTCGCGGAAGGGCGGGAACGTCCGCCGGAGTGGAGCCAGATCATGCGCGAAAAAGCGGGCGACGCCTGCACTTTCGTCTACGGCGGGTAATCCCGGGACGGGGAGCAGCCCCCCTGCGCGGCAGGCGTGCGGAACGGGTTCATCGGGGCGGCAGGAACGGGACGAGTAGGACAATTAGGACGGGTGGGACAACTAGGACGCTGCCCCCAAATCCTGTACAATCCTGTCTAAAAACTCCTCCTCCTCCCCATCCTCCCTCTTTCTCTGTGCCTCTGTGTTATTGTGCTGGCCAGGGTAAATGTTATTGTGCTGGCCAGGGTAAATGTTAGTATCAGTCGGCGGCATAACGGACTTCCTTTTTGTGAAACAGCCGCTTGACCGCTTCCGGTGCGTTCTGCCTTGCCGTCA
>DJRS01000032.1 GCA_002440145.1 Verrucomicrobia bacterium UBA6354 | reverse complement strand
AAACTTGCATTATTTCGCATTTTCAATTGCTTCTGAGGTATCAAATGATGGGGGGGGGGATGGGACGGTATTTGCCCGAACAGATTCCATTCGTGTCGCTTCGCCTATTTGCCCAAGCAAATGCCCCTACGCATGTGGCATTTGTCCGGCTAATTCGAGTTTTGCATGTTTCGGACGGAATTTGCGTGTATGCGCACCCGTTTTGTGCTATAATAGAGGTATATGAAAAAACTCGTTCTATTCTTTGTGGCCGCCTGTGTGGCGGGGGTGTCCGTCTTCACGTGCCGGGCGGCGGAGTCCGCGGCACCCAAAAAGGCGGCGGTGTTCGTCCTCAATCGCACCCGCGTGCCGGGGATGGACGACGAGACGGACGGCATCCGCGACCGGCTCGCGGCGTCCCTGGCGGAAGTGGACGGCTTGTCGATCGTGGACAGCGCCCTCGCGACGGATGCCTACCGGCGGTGGAAGACGACGGTCGCCGAGGAGAAGTCCGGCGCGGACGCGGGGGTGTTTTCCGGCGCGGCGCCCACGCGCCTGGCGGAGATGCTGGGGTGCGACTACCTCATCGTGGCGACGGTGGTGGACGCGCGCGCGCTGAAGCGCAACCTGAACGGGCGGCTCAACACGGTCTACACGCTGCGCATGACCGTGCGCGTGCTCAATGCGCAAGGCGAGAGCGTCGCGGGCATGCCGACCTGGACGCGGCAGTATCCGGTCCTGGACGCGGCGGACGGGGATCTGGCCTACTACAACATCCTCGTCGACGAGTGGGTGACGGACGCCGTCGCGGCGTTGGCGCGCACGCAATCCGACTGGCGCGCGCCTTCCGCCCCCGCCCGGACGGAGGTTCCGTTCACCGTGACGACCAGCATCGACAAGACGATCGCCGAACTTGAGAGCCGCACGAAAGGCGTGAACGGCGAACAGCTGGCGGAACTCCGCCGCGTGGCCGGCGGCGCGACCGTCGAACTGGACGGCGCCGTCGTCGGGTCGGCGCCCGGCACGTTCAAGGCCACCCCGGGACTGCACAAGCTCGTCGTGCGGCGCGAATGGATGAAGCCCTATTCCGCGACCGTCCGCATCGCGCCGGACGCGTCGTTCGACATTGCGCTCGAAATGAGCGACGAGGGGCTCGCGAAGTGGGGCCGCGCGGAAGCCCTGCGCGCCGACTTGGCGCGGCGGTATGCCGAAGCGGCGCAGGTGCGCGGCATCAAGGTCAATCTGGACACCTCCAACTGGCGCGACGTCTCGGGCGAAGCGCCTGCGAAGGTGATTCTGCAGAAGGACTGACGCGGGCCATCCTCTCTACCTTATATAGAGTATGAAGACGAAACAACCGTTCGCAGCCTTGTTCGCAATCGCCCTGCTGGCCGGGGCGGGGTGCGTCTCGGTCGACACGGACGCCACGCGCGCCCGCACGGCCCTGACCGAGGGACGCGTGAACGAGACGTGCGCCTGGGCGGAGGACCTGGCGACGAACAGCGTCTACTCCGCCGCGCTCGGGCGGGTGGAAGCCGGGCGCGCCCGCCTGCTCGCCGGCGACTTCGCCGCGTCGGCGGGCTGGTTCCGGCAGGCGGTCGACGCGGCGGTGGAAAAGAGCGAGAGCGGACCCGTCATCAACCTGACGGATGCGGGCAACACCGCGCTCGCCGCCACGCTGACGGACGACCGCACGCGCCTCTACACGCTCCCGGCGTACGAACTCAATTTCGCGCTGATGTACGGCATCCTCGCCCAGGCGCTCGGCGGACAGACGGACGACGCCTGCGTGGACGCGCGCCTGTCGGTCTATGTGCAGGATGCGCTGGCGGAAAAGCTCGGCGGCGACCTGCCCGCCCCGGCGGCGACGAACGAGACCGCGTCCGCGGCGCAAAGCGTCTGCGCCGGACAGGAGGCGGCTTTGGAAGAGCTCATCGCCGGCACGCGCAATTCGTGGGAGAATCCGGTCCTCTGGTGGCTGACGGGCATCCTTTTCGAGGCGCGCGGGGAGACGGATTTCGCCCAGCAGTCCTACCGCAAGGCGCAAGCGATACGGCCGGACAACGCCGTATTCGCCGCGGACGCGGCACGGTACGCCCCCGGACGGCCGGCGCGGCGGGCGCCCGGCGCCGGGAAGGCGCGGCTTGTCGTCGTCTATGATGTAGGACTCGTGCCGATGCGCGAATCGCTCAAGGTGCCCGTCCCGATCTACACGGGGCTTTCCATCGACATTCCCGTCTACCGGGGCGAACGTCCGTCCTTCGCGCCTTTCGCGTTGGACGGCACGCAGGGGCAGGCGGGCGTGGACGCGGCGGCGCTCGCGGCGCGCGACCTGAAGGAGCGGCTCCCCGGCATCGTGACGCGCAACATCACGCGCGCCACGGTGCAAATCGCCGCGCAGGCCGTCGCCAACAACAACGGCAACGACTACGTCAAACTGGGCGTCTTCGCGGCGAATGCCGTGATCGCGGCGTTCCGGCGCGCCGATACGCGCAGCTGGATCACCCTCCCCGCCGAGACGCAGGTCGCCGAGAAGGACGACCTCGAGCCCGGACGCTACGCCTTCCAGATCGCCACGGCGCACGGCCGCACGACATTCGAGTGCGTCTTGCAGGCGGGCGAAACGCGCCTCCTCTACCTCGCGGACTGCGGCCGCGGACCCCGGATCGCCTCGTGCGTCCTGAGCCCGCCCGGCGGGAAGTCCGTCTTCGAAAACCACGAAAGCCGATAAAGGAACCAAATCATGAATAAATATCTCCATTGGGCAGGTCTTGTCTGCGCCGCGGCGCTGGCCGGCGGTTGCGCGACGTCCACGACAGGCACGCACGTCACCGTGGATACGGCATCCGGCGACGCGCACATTCTGGAATGTTCGCCGCGCCTTGCGACGCGCCTGCGCGTTTCGCGCGTCACATACGGCGAGGCGGACGGTCTGCGCCGGGCGACCGTGACGCTGCAGTCCACGACGACCCGCCGGCAGGAACTGCAGGCGCGCATGGTGTGGCTCGACGCGGAAGGATCGGAGATCGACGCGGACGGGAAACCCTTCCGCGCGCTCGTGCTGGACGGGAAGGACGCGACGACCTTCACGGGCATTTCGCCGCGTCCGGACGGCGTGAAGGCGCGCCTGGTGGTGCGCGAGACGCGCGTGGCGCAGTAATATAGAGGCATTTGTTTTTCAAGAAAGGACGCAATCCATGAAATATCTGTTCATTCTCCTCGGTTTGGCTTGTCTCGCGACCGGCTGCGCGAGCACACACGCCCGCGAAACCCAGCTCGACCGGCAGGCGCGAAGCGCCGCGCTGGAACCCCAGGACGTGCGGCGCACCGTCGAAAAGATGGTGGACTCGATGCTGGCGGACGGCGAATTCATCCGCGAAATCGGAGGCGCGCGCCCCGTGCTCGACATTGCGACGGTGCAGAACCGCACCTCGATGCACCTGGACATGCAGTCGCTGACGGACTCCATCCGCACCAAGCTCCTGCGCTCGCGCAAGTT
>DJRS01000090.1:350-6550 GCA_002440145.1 Verrucomicrobia bacterium UBA6354 | reverse complement strand
CGCACGGGAAAGGCCCGTTTCCAAGACGTAGCCCGGCGCGTGGAAGGAGACGATCGTCCGCCCGTCCTTCTTCAGCACCTCGACCTGCCGGCGCTGACGCTCCGCGAGGTACTGGCAGTCCAGCAGGACCACCACGCGATAGTCGCGCTCCTGCACGGCGTCCAGGTCTTCCGCAAGATACCAGTCGAACGGCGCCCCGGCGCGGGCGAACGCCCCCATCTGCTGCTGGTAGAGGAACATGCCCATGTTGTTCGCCTCGGTACGGCGGTAGCCCATGTAGAACTCGCTTTCGACGTTGGAGACGACGGCCACCTGGGAGAAGTGGGCGCGGTCGCGCGTCAGCGCGAGATCCGCCGCGCGGCGCATCCGCCCGACCGCCTCCACGAGTGCGGGATGCCGGAACGTGCCGCCTTTCAAGTCCATGTACCAGAGCCCCGTGCCGTGGGTGACGGCCAGGCCGAACTCGCGATAGAGGAGATTGACGGACTCGAAGAGGTTCGTCGCGCCGCACCGTCCGTCGGGATTCGGCTTGAGGTTCTCGAGGAACGTCATGTCGTCGCCCTCGTCGATATAGAGCTTGCCGTGGCGCGCGGCGGACGCGAGATAGCAGCGCATCAGGGCGTCCTCGCCCGGCGCGCGGCGGTTGTACGTGTGTGGCGCGGAGAACATGTCCAGGTTGGGCGAGCGGTAGGCGGCGGCGGTCGCGCGGTGGTCGCACTCGATCGCCCAGTGCTCGTCCTGCGTGTAGCCGTAGAACGCGAGCGTCGGCAGCGCGCCCTTGGACTCGTCCTTCACGATGCCCGCGAAATGGTCCAGCATCTCGACCGTCGTGCCGTTCTGGCATTCGAAGTAGTCGGCCACGCGACGCCCCTTCGCCGGATCGCGCCACACGCCATCCGTGTCGAGCGCAAGGCGAACGTCGCGCGGCGGGACTTGCGCCGTCTCGAAGGTGACGGAACCGTCGCGCCACGCCGCCCTCAGCCGCGCCGGGTCGTTCCCGTATTTCGCGCGCAGCCAGGCGCGGAAACGACGTGTCATCGGGCCGGAGACGTCGCCAAACCCGGCCTCGTCGAGCGGGATGAGTCCGCCCTGCGTGAGCGCGTCCCACGCGAAATGCTCGCCCCACGGCCCGCTCGCCAGGTGGATGCCGAGCAGACGGTCGCCGTAGCGGTCCATCAGATGGCGCACGGCCTGGCGGTAGACGGGCCCGCACTCCCGCCGAAAGCGTTCGCTCGCGAACGACTCGCGCGGCACGAGCGTGCCGTTCCGCCGCGCTTCCGCGTCGGGCGGAATCGGATTCGAGTAGACGATCTGCTCTTCGGGATGCGCGGCGATCCACCAGTCCGGCGCCGAATAGAACAGGCGCGGCAGAAAGGCCGCGGACGGCACCCACTTCAGGATCTGGTCGAGGTTTTCGTCCTGGTAGGCCATGCCCGCGAAGCCCTCCGGCTTCCAGTAGGGGTTCGCGTAGTGCGGAAACGAACCGAAGACGCCGAAGAGGTCGACGCCCGCGCCGCGGCTCATCGCCTTCGCGTCCTGCTCCTCGATCTTCCACTGCCAGAAGAGGACGGGTGCGACGGGCTTTCCGTCGCGGTAGAGTCCCGGCGCGCCGTTCAGCGCCGCCACGCTCCACCCCTTCGCGCGCGGCGCACAGGAAGCGGCGGCGGGCAGATCCGCCCCCCGCCCCGCGCCCGCGAGCGCAAGTCCGGCCAGCAGAATCAGCGTTTCGCGTCTCATCCCGAATCCTTTCGTCAGGGGCTTTCCAAAACGTCGATGCCGCTCAGCGACCCGAACATCTCCCAGTCGTCGAGATGCCAGACGACCTTGCCGTTCTCGTCGAACTCCAGCACTTGCCAACCGCGCTTGGAGTCCTCCCATCCGTGGCCCGTCCAGTTGCAGACGTAGACGTGCCCGTTCGCAAGTTCCTGCGGCTGGGCGTAGAAAACGTTCCGCCGCCCCGGCTCCTGTTCGGCCTTCCAGACCTTGTCGACCGTGCCGTCCGCCGTGAAGTGGACGAGTTCCGCCCCGTAGCCCGTGCCCGCCCAATAGCCCGTGCCGGCCCTGTCCGGGACGACCTCGAAGAGGTTCCGCCCCGACGGCGGGAGGAACGTCTGCACGACCTCGCCCATCGGCCCGTCGCCGAGCCGCGCCCGCACGAAACCGTGTTCGTAGGTGATGAGCAGTTCGCCGTCCGGCTGGCGCACCATCGACCGCGAGTTGAAGAGTCCCGGAAACGTCCATGCGCGGCGCATCTTGCGATCGGACGAAAAGGCGACGACCTCGATGTCGTTCGTCTTGCCGTAGCCGCCGGGGCTCACGCACGCGAGAAAGCCGCCGTCCGGCAGGTCGCAGACCGCCGTCAGTTCGTTGAGGCGCGGATGGCGGAATGTCTCCACGACCTTGCGCCGGGCGATGTCGATCACCATGAACCCGCACCGGACGACCACGCGGTAGAGGTCCGGTCCGACCCGTTTCAGATCCCACATCGGCTTCTCCGCCGGCACCGCGAAGCGCTCCTTCGCGTTGCAGCTGTCGTAGACGACGAGCTGGGCGCGCGACTCGTCCGCCAGCACAAGCCTGCGCCGCGCGGCCTTCTCCGGCGGAGTCTTGAAAAACGGATGCTCGTTGCGGTGGACCATGCCGAGCGCGGCGATCGCCGACTGCGCGCCCGCGAACAGGTTCGTCTCGGTCTCGGGATGGACGTTCACCTGCGGACGGCCCCAGAAGTGGTACTTCTCGTGCCACCCCTGCGGATAGGCGTGATAGACCGGGTTCTTCGGCACCCCGGCCCGCATCCGTCCCATCAGCTCGTCGAGGTAGTCCGTGTAGAGCTCCCGCGGCGTGCAACCGTGTTCCCACGCGAGCGCGGCCGCGATGCCGACCGCCTCGCCCAGCATGCCGAGCGTCCGCTGCACGCGGACGGACGCGAGCGCGACGTGGCTGACCGAAATGTGCCGCCCGGCAAGGAAGAGGTTCGGGCAGTCCCGCGCGTACAGGCAGCGGTACGGCACGGGGACGGGCTTCGTGCCGAATCCGCGATGGTAGGCGCACGAGCGGAACGGCTCCCTAAACGCCGCCGCGTTCGCCGGATCGGGGAAATGCTGGTCGATGTCCCACGTGGCGCACGCCGTCGGATCGGGAACCGGCTCCGGGCTTTCAAGGTCGTTCTGCGTGAAGACATGGTCGCCGACGACGCGGTGCCCCTCGCGCTTGCCGCCGATCGGGGAGATCCAGCTGAACCGCCGCCGCGCGAATTCGCCCTTGCGCGGCGAAACGTTCTTGAGATAGTGCCAGTTCGAGAAGATCGCCAGCAGCCCGTAGTCGCGGATCGCCTCGGTCTCCGTGCCCATGTCGCGGTACTGCCCCGCCTCCTGCGCCCAGCCGCCGACGGTCGAATAGGTCGCGCTCGCCTCGTCGATCGGCAGCGCCCACGCGGAAATGTCGGGGAAGGGACAAGGCTGCGCCCCGGCGACGGTCGTCCACTGCAGGGAATGCCCCATGACCTGACGGTCCGCCGCGACCGGCGCGGAAATCTCGCCGAACGTCGCGCGCGCCTCGCGTCCGTACATCGTGGCGCACCCGGCCATGCGCGCAAGAACCGCGTCGCCCGTCGCGTCGCAGAAGAGATCCGAACGGTACCGCATCCGCACGCCCGTGCGCACGTGGCGCGAGACGACCGCCGTAATCGCGCCGGCCGCGTTCGTCTCGACGGACACGACGCGCTCCCCCGTGCGGAGCGTGAGGAACCGCGCGTTGAGGCCCGTCTGGAACGAATTCATCTTCCGCGCGTCCTCGTAGTCCTCGGCGCGGTCCACGCCGCCCCCGCCGCGGATCGGCGCGATCTCGTCCACCACGTTGCCGAGCGCGGGATTCGGTCCGACATGGACATCCCCGCCGAGCCCGACGCGGATCTCGGACGAGTTGCAGCCGCCGACCACGTCGCGGTCCTGCACGAGCAGCGTCTTCGCCGTCGCGCGCGCGGCGGCCTGCGCCGCGCAGATGCCGCTGATGCCGCCGCCGACCACGATGAAATCGAACGTGCCGCCCTCGGCGACCGGGCCGTTCTGCCGCGCGCGACGGATCTGCTCGAGACCGGCCTCGTCCAGATTCTCCGTCGCCAGGACGACGGCGTCGCACCGTCCGTTGAAGCCCGTGAGGTCGTGGAGCGCGAGCGTGTGCGCCCCCGCGTCCAGTTCGCGCGTCCCGGCGGACTGCCAGCGCCAGTCGCGCCCGCCCGTGCCGAGTTCGCCGCCGAGACGGTTCCCGTCCAGGACGATTCCGAAACGCCCGGCCGGGACGGCCGACCATTCCGCGTTCCAGTTGCGCGTCCGCGCCCAGATCGAATAGATGCCCTTCTCCGGCAGGACGACCGCCGTCTCCGCATCCGCCACGGGCACGCCGTAGCCGTGCGCCATCAGATAGGCGGAACCCATCTCCGACATCGAGGACGGATCGACCGTCCATCCGCCGGGATTGGAAAAACTCTCGCATTCGAGAAAGACCGTCGCGGCCAGCAACAGGATGTTCATGCGTCCCTACCTCCGTATTCCGGTTAGAACTTGAGCGTCAGCCCCACGCCGCCGATCGTCAGATCCTTGACCGACTCGGGCGCGGACGAAGCGTCCAGCGCGTCGCGCGCGTCGGACGCGACAACGTCGAACTGGTGGACGAACGCGAAAACGGACAGGTTGTCCGTCACCGCATAGTCCAGCCGGAGCAACAGGTTGAGTGCCATCAGCCCGTGCGAGTACGCGCCGTCCGCGGCGTTCGGGTTCGCGCCGTACTGCGCGCGGAAGTGCCGCGCGTCGCCCAGTTCGCCGAAGACGCGCGCCGTCAGCGTCAGGCGGTCGGTCAGCGTCCAGCCGCGTTCGAGACCGACGTCCCAGTAGCACCACTCCTGCCCGTCGACCGCCCGGCGCAGCAGATAATAGGGCGTCACGAACGGATTCCGCAACGCCTGCGAGAAGTTCCACTCCGAAATCGTGTGGGCGTGGGGACGGTAGCCCGGCAGCGTGACCCATTTCTTCGCGACCGTCGAATCGAGCGTCCAGCCCTCGGCGAATTCCAGCGCATAGCCGCAGTACACGCCGTAGTCGACCTCGTTGTAGGCGTTGCGCCGCGCCGCCGACTGCCCGGAACGCGACATCGACGACACGCTCCAGGCATAGCCGCCCACATACCCGAACGGCGCGAGATCGGCCGAGAGATCGGCGGACTGCGCCGAAAACGGACGCTTGTCCACAATCGCGCCGCGCGCCCAGTACGCCGTCTCGACATCCGCCTCCGCCTTCGCATGGATGCGCGCCAGCGCCGTTTGCGCCGCCCCGCCGTCCGCCGCCGACGCGACGGACAGTGCGGCGGCGCAAAGCGCGCACACCGCGAACGGAAGCTTCTTTCTGCAGGGTCCTCCGGCCGGCATGGCTCAGACCCGCACGCGTTTGCGGCGCAACGCCAGCATGCCCGCGCCCAGAAGGAGCATCAAGCCGCTCGTCGGCTCGGGTGCGATGGAAAACGTGCCGATCGACGAACCTTCTTGATTGTATCCGACAAACGATCTGATATCCATGGAGTATTTTCCTTTCTCCGGATTCTGAATCGCGTCAAGGACGTCTTCCCACGAGATGATGCCCCCTGTCGGACCAGCGTAAGAGAGCCCTTCTTTGCTTGTGCTCCCGAGGAATGTCGATCCTGAGTGAAGATTGAACCGCAGGTAGCCGACATCATATGTATTACCATCCGTATGTTTAAATTTGAACGAGCCGTCTTCGTCGAAAAAGACGGTATTCGCGGAAAACCAAGTCGCGTCTTTAGCATCGTCCACATCGCGAAAGAGGTATTTGCCATCGGAGTCCGTTGTTTTGGAAAAAACGCGGCACGAGATCTTGTCATAGTCCTTGTCCGTGCTGATCGCCCACTTGAACGTGCCGGCGGAAACGACGCCTGCCGCGATCGCGGCCGCCAGACTGAGTATTGCTTTTGATTTCATTTTCGTTTTTTATCCTTTTTTGTTGGTTTGTACATCGTCCGGGACACCCACAGCATCCCAACAAAGACGAAATCCGTGAAAATGCAAACCGCTCCCGCCGCGCACTTCGGAAAGCGCACGGTCTTCGACGGGAAAACGCCAAACAGACGCAGTCTCGTCAGAAACCGCGCCAGAGACCCTCAAAAGGCCTTTTACGGCGTTACTTGCACATAGG
>DJRS01000090.1:0-330 GCA_002440145.1 Verrucomicrobia bacterium UBA6354 | reverse complement strand
GGGGGGGGGTACTTGGACGCAAACGGACGCAACAGAACGCGTCCTAGCGCGCTCTGCGGGCGTTTCAGCGCACGGGAAGCCCCGTGCCCTTGCCGCCGCCGTTTATCGTGTACCTGCCAAAACATTTTATGCAAGTATTATAACATAATTGTCCGGACGTGTAAATCACCTATTTGCAGAAGCGGGACGCGACGCGATTTGTCCTGACAATGCGTGCCGGATTCCCTCGGTTGGCAAACTCCAAGGGGCGGCAAGGGACTGGCAGGACGGGTAGGACAACTGGGACAGGTGGGACGAGTGGGACGCCATCCCCTCTACAATTCTACACCT
>DJRS01000091.1:3744-4038 GCA_002440145.1 Verrucomicrobia bacterium UBA6354 | reverse complement strand
GGGGCGCGTCCTACCCGTCCCAGTTGTCCTACCCGTCCCGCCAGTCCCTTGCCGCCCCTTGGAGTTTGCCAACCGTTGGAAACCGGCACGCATTATCAGGACAAATCGCGCCGCTTTCCGCTTCTGCAAATAGGGGATTTACACGTCCGGACAATTATGTTATAATTCTCGCATAAACATGGTTTATAGGGTAAACGATAAACGGCGGCGGCAAGGGCACGGGGCTTCCCGTGCGCTGAAACGCCCGCAGAGCGCGCCAGGACGCGTTCTGACGCATCCGCTTGCGTCCAAGTA
>DJRS01000091.1:0-3700 GCA_002440145.1 Verrucomicrobia bacterium UBA6354 | reverse complement strand
GTAGCGGGCTTCTACGCGGCGTTTCCGGGCCGCAGGGACTGCGGCCCCTACCATTGGGTTGGGGACGGGCCGCAGGGGCTGCGGTCCCTACCCATATTCGGCGCGGTTTCGGACGGAACCGCGGCGGATTGCTTTTCTCTTTTTTCCATTAGTCTCTTCTCAACCAAGAGGTTCCGTTGGAATGCGTGGGGTGTTCAAGCGGAAACACTAAACAAAAATCCCCAAAAACAACAAAAAGGAAGCAAGAAACAATGAACATAAAATCAATGATCGCGGCGGCCGCAGTGGCTGCGTCTACCGTCGCTTCGGCCAGTATCTTCAACTGGACGATCACGGCCAATGAGGGGTCGACGCTCACGAAGGGCAGCATCACCTCCGGCACGCGCATAGACGGGGAAGAGACGGGTCTTCGCGGCGGTCCTGAGTGGACGGCCAACGGCTCGTCTGTTTCGGGCACTCTCGAAGCCGGCAACTGGACCTACAAGTATGGCGAGAACGGCAACTTGCAGGGTTACGCTGTTTGGGCGGGCGAGGAAAACAACGGCAAGTGGTGGGACGTCTCCAAATTCTCGTTCTATATCACGGGCGAGACCACAGCTGGAACCGAGAAGTCCGGCGGCACGGACATTCTGTGGTCCGATGTCCTCGCTGCGTGGAAAGACGGCAAGGCCTATTCCAAGGGCTTCTGGTATGGTGACAACACTGGCGCCCTCAGCGGCACGATTTCCATCACCCCGGAGCCGACGAGCGGGTTGATGCTGCTCCTGGGTGCGGGCATGCTCGCACTGCGCCGCAAGACCGTCCGCGCCTGATACGGACAAGAGGCGCGACCGGTTTTGCCGGCTGCGCCCGGTTTTTTTGGGACGCGCTTGCCCGGCGGAAAAGATATGGAAAGCGGGGGTCCGTCGGTTGACTCGCCGCTTGCAATAGGAAATAATAGCCGAATTAGAATCGGACGGACGGGATTTGGTCCGCGGCGTCCGGTTCGGAGGCGATGTTCTCGTCTTGGGGAAGAAAAGAAAGGATGACGGAGATGACGAAACGAGGTTTGCGCGGCCTGCCGCGCGGTAGGAGAGCGGATGGGGCGGTCCGGCCGGACGCAGAAGCGTGCGGGCGCGTTTGGACGAAGGGGCTTTGCGCCGTCCTTTTGGCCGGGGCATTGGGTTCGCCGGCCCGGGCGGAGGACGTGACGCGCGATATCGTCGTCTACGGCAGTTCGCCGGCGGCGCTGTCCGCGGCGATCCAGGCCAAGCGGATGGGGGTTTCGTGCGTCATCGTCTCGCCCGAGACGCGCCTGGGCGGCTTGACGACGGGCGGTCTGGGCCAGACCGACATCGGCAACAAGCGCGCGTTCGGCGGCATTGCGCTGGAATTCTACAAGGCCGTGGCCGACCACTACCGGGTCGCGTCCAACTGGGTCTACGAAACCGCCGCGAACTACCGTCCGGACGGGCAGTGCGCGGATACGCACGGGGGCGAATCGATGTGGACGTTCGAGCCTTCGGCGGCGCTCAAGATCCTGGAGGGCTGGGTGCGGCGCGACGGGCTGGACGTCCGGCGCGGCGAATTCCTTGACCGCGGCGCGGCCGGCGTCGTGAAGGAGAAGGGGCGCATCGTGGCGTTCCGCACGCTTTCCGGCAACGTCTACCGGGGCAAGATGTTCGTCGACGCGACCTACGAAGGCGATTTGATGGCCGCGGCCGGGGTGTCGTATGCCGTCGGACGCGAGGCGAACGCCGTCTACGGCGAGACGATCAACGGTATGGAGCGCCGTCTGGCCAAGGGCCATCAGATGAATCCGGGCGTTTCGGGGTACAACGTCCCCGGCGACCCGTCGAGCGGGATCCTGCCGGGCCTGGCGCCGGACGTCGCCACGCCCGACGGCGCGGGCGACAAGCGCGTGCAGGCGTACTGTTTCAGAATGTGCCTGACGGACGATCCGCAGAACCGGATTCCATTCAAGAAGCCCGCCAACTACGACGAGCGCACCTATGAACTGCTCTTTCGCAACCTGGCCGTCCTCCCCAAGGACGAGGTCGCGGCCAAGGGCTGGAAGTACACGCCCTGGATCAACTCGCGCATGCCCAACCGCAAGACGGACACGAACAACTGTTCGGGCTTTTCGCTGGACTTCATCGGCGGGAACTGGGACTGGCCGGAGGCGAGCTACGAAGAGCGCCGCGCCATCTTCCAGGCGCATCTCGACTATCAGCAGGGCCTCATGTGGACCTTGGCCAACCATCCGCGCGTGCCGGAAGGCATCCGCCGGTTCGTCGCGCTCTGGGGCACGTGCAAGGACGAGTTCGCGGACGGCCCGGGCGATGGGTGGCAGAGCCAGCTCTATGTGCGCGAGGCGCGCCGGATGGTCGGCGACTATGTCGTGACGGAACACGACATTCTCCGCAAGCGGAAGCCCGCGCGGCCCGTGGCGATGGGCGCCTACGGCATGGATTCGCACAACGTGCGGCGCTATGTCGACGCCAAGGGGGAAGTGCGCAACGAGGGGAATATCGAGGATTGGCGCCATGGCGGCAAGCCGTATGCGATCGACTACGGCGCGCTCGTCCCGAAAGAAGCGGAGTGCGCGAACCTGTTCGTGCCCGTGTGCCTCTCGGCTTCGCACATGGCGTTCGGGTCTATCCGCATGGAACCGGCGTTCTTTGCGCTGGGACAGGTCGCGGGAACGGCCGCCGCGCTGGCGATCGATCGGGACGTATCCGTCCAGAAGGTGCCCTACGACGAGCTGCGCATGCGCCTGCTGGCCGACGGACAGGTTATCGGTCTGGACGGCAAATAGTCCGCGCGGACATAAAGAGACAAGGAGGTGTGCATGAAAAGGGTTAAGCTGAATCTGGCGGTTTTGGCGGGCGCGCTCGCCGTATGGGCAGGCGCGGCGAGCGGGGCGGAGAACCCGTCCTGGACGTATCTGCCGGACGCGGGCGTTCTATCCAACAGCAGCTGGACGCTGAACGTATCGGTTCGCGATGCCCGGCGGCGTACCTTGAATCTCGGAACTGCTGGGACGACCGGTTCCGCCTTTTGCAAAAAAGACGGCGCCGTCGTCGGCGGGGAAACGCTCGACCTGTCGCGTCCGATCCAAGACGCGCAGGGCCAGGCGTGGACAATCGAGGGAATCGGGAGTAGCGTCCTCAACGACACGGCTTCGCCCTTGAGGACGTTCATTGCGCCGCGCGAACTGCGCGAAATCGGCGCCCGCAACTTCGACTATCAGCGTAGCGCGGGACTGGCCATCACCTTCGACTGTCCGTATCTGGAAGGCGAAAAAGAATGGAACAACGCCTGGACGCTTCCCAACGGGTTTGTCGGCGGGTCGACATCGTCCCGGTTGCGGCTGTCCATCCCGAACTGCACCAAGCTGGATTCCTATTCCCTGAAATCCTTGGCGGAACCGGACGCAGGCGAACAATGGGATCTGGGCGGCGTCCGGGAGCTGGGCGAAACAGCCCTTTGCTGGATCCCCACGCCGGAATCCCTTCGGCTTCCCCGGCTCGAGAAGATGGCGAAGGGCGCCATCACCGGCGGACAGACGATCCGGAAGGTCCTGTCTCTCGGGGACGGATTCGACACGCTCGCGTTCGTCGGAGAGAAGGCGTGGAATCCGGATTTGTCGCATCCGATCGAGCGCGTCTTCCTCGGCTGCGCGCCCGGGTGCGTCTTCAAGCGGTATGCGTTGAATTCG
>DJRS01000133.1 GCA_002440145.1 Verrucomicrobia bacterium UBA6354 | reverse complement strand
GGCCCGAAACCGTCCTTCTTCGTGTAGCTGTTCCACCGCTCCCAGACCGTCGTCGCGCCCTGGTCGACCGAGTAGAGCCAGCTGGGGTTCTTGTGCTGGAGGAGCAGTCCGTAGGCCGCATCCCATTCTCCCTCCTGCGCCAGGACGTCCATCAGAAAGCCCGTCCCGAGGAAGCCCGTCTGCAGGCAACCGCAGTGCGCCGCGATGGAATCGAGCAGGATCTTCTTCGTCCGCTCCTTCGCCGCGCCTTCCACGATGCCGAAGCGCAGGGCGAAGACGCACGCCGTCTGCAGATCGCGCATGGGCCCGAGAAGCAACCCGTCCGCCTCGAGGAAGTTCGCGCGGATGTGCGCCCGGGCGCGCGCGGCGCTTTCGCGGAAGAACGTCCCGTCCTCCCCGATCGCCGCGGACATCTCCGTCATGAGCTGCGCATCATAGAGCCAGTAGCACGCCGCCAGGAAGAGCCGGTAGTTGCGCGCGTCGGGATCCTTCTGCCAGTTTCGCCAGGAGCCGTACTTGTTGCCGCTGGTTTCGAACTTCTCGTAGGAGAGCCAGTCCGCGTAGATGTAGTTCAGCTTGTCCTCGAAATTGTAGCGCGTTTCGTCAAGCTTGCGCACGAACTTCGCCATCGCGGACCAGTTGGCGCGCACGATTTCCGTATCGCCGAACTGCTTCCAGATCGTCCAAGGCACGATGACGCCGACGTCCGCCCAGCCGAGACTGAAGGTCTCGTTGCCGTATTGCGCGTACGGCGCGACGGAAGGATAGCCGCCCTCTGCGCACCGGCTGTCGCGCAAATCGCGCGTGAACTTCGCGAAGAACCGCCGGGTGTCGGCGTTGAACGCGCCCGCCTCGCAAAAGACCTGCGTATCGGCGGACCAGCCGAGGCGTTCGTTCCGCTGGGGGCAGTCGGTCGGCACGGAGAGATAGTTGGAAAGCTGCCCCCAGTACACGTTCCGGATGAAACGGTCGAGGCTCGGGTCGCCGACCTCCAGACGCCCGAGCTCCATCTCCTTCGCGATGGAGGTGACCGGCACGCTTTCCATCTTCTCGATCGTCACGGGCGCCGTGGCCGTCACGGAGACGTACCGGTAGCCGAAGAACGAGAAGCGCGGCATGTAGACGGCCGGCGCGGCGCTCTCCCCTTCCCCGAACGTGTAAACGACGCGCATGCCCTCGTTCGGGCAGCGCAGGTTCAGCCGGTAGACCGAGCCCGCCGGACCGTCGTTCCCGCGGACCTTCTCGCCGTTGGCGTCGTTCAGCATCTCCGCCGGCAGCGCCGTCAGCGTCGTCCCGGGCGCGGCGCGAAACGTGAAACGCGGCACCGCGGCGCAATTCTGCCCGAAATCGACGACCAGCGTCTCGCCGGGAACGACCTGCAGGGGCTCGCCCGGCTGGAAGACGCGCATGCGCACCACCCGTCCGAAACGGTTGGAATCCGCCCCCATGACGCCCTTCCAGCAGTAAGCCTCTTTCGGTTGCCGCGCCAAATCCTCCCGCAGGTGCACCTCGGCGCCCACGGACGGGAGAACCTCGCCCGCGAATTCGGTGTTCGCCTCCGTCTTTTCCGGGAACAGCCCCGTCCCGTCCGTCGGATTCTTCCGCCGCGCATCATACTCCTCGCCGTCGAAAATCGCCGCGTGCCGCACCGCGCCGGCCACGCCGCCCGCCCATTCCGCCGCGCGCGTGCCGATCGTCTCGCGCGAACCGTCCGCGTAGACGAGCTCCAGTTCGCCGCGGAAAGCGCTCTTCTTGCCGAAGAAGTTCACGATCTTGTCGCGCCACCACCCCGCCGAAACCTCCGCGGCGAAACCATTGACCGCCCCTTTCGCGCGATCCAGAAGCGGCGTCACGTCGTAACTGAAGGCATAGCGCGTTTTCTTCACGTGCGTGAATCCCGGCTTGAGGAAGTCCTTCCCCACCCGCGCACCGTTCGCGTAGACGTCGAAAACGCCCAGCCCGGAAACGGTCCAGCGCGCCGAAGCGATTTCGCCGCGGTTCGTGACGGCGCGGTAAAACCAGCTCGTCCCGTCCGCCGCGCGCGCGCCGTCGCGCACCTTGCCGGCAAACACGGGCGCGTCCTTCACCGATAGCCATTCGCTGGCGGCCGGCGAAAAAGCCGGCGCCCCCGCCGCCGCGCAAAGGGGAAGCGCCCCCGCCAGAAACGCGCCCAACACACGCCCGCGGCGCTTCGCCGCCCGGCCGGATTCCGCTCTCAGGTCCATCTGTTCTCCTTCTCTTTCCATGACTCCCATGACGTTCCGTTCAACTCGGCAGACATTATAGCAAATCCGCGACGGTGTGTCCACGGGGAAAAGCGAAGCCGGACGTCGGGAAAGAGCGCCCGCTACAGGCAATAGCGGACGAGCCCCAGGTACTCCTTCCACAACGCCGCGTTCCGGTTGAGCGCGTCCACGGACGGATACCACTCCGTCGCCTTGAACGGCGCGCCCTTGCGCGAGGCGAAGTCGCACGCGGCGGGGACGACGTCCAGCTCCGGCGCATAGCGTGCGCACAGCTTTTCCGCGCGGCGCATGTGCCAGGCGCTCGTCACGAGCAGAATCTTCACGCGTGACTTTTCGGGGAATTTGCGCCGCAGGAGTTGCACGGTCAATTTGACGTTTTCTTCGGTGTTGCGCGCGTCGTTCTCGAGGAGAAGCGCCGCGTCCGGAACCCCCAGCGCGCGCAAAAACGGCGCATCCGCCTCCGCCGCGCCTGTTCCGGTCGGGATGACGTAAGGCGCCTTTCCCGCGGCGAAAAGCCGTGCCGCCTGCCAATTGCGCGCCGCGGAGTCCGACAAGTGCGGAAAAAGCCACTGGTCCGCGTCGAAACCGGCACCGCCGCCGAGCAGGATGATGGCATCCGCTTCAGAGTAGTCCGCGGCGTTTTGGAAGCGTTGCGCCGCGTAAGGTGCCTCCAGTCCCCAGGCGAGCGGACGCGTCACGAGCGGCGAAGACCAGACGAGCAGCCAAACGAGCGCCAATCCGCCCCAGAGCCGCGAACGGCGGCGGAAGACGAGCGCAAGCGCGATCAGCGCGAAAACCTGCGCGAGCGGATTGAGAACAAGCCACGCGGCCTTGTTGAGGTAGTACATCTTTTAGGGTCCTTATGGGATGGGTGGTCCGGATTCCGTCACAGAACCGCCTGGAACCGGGCCACCCAGTCCTGCAAACGGGCGGTCGTGTCGCATTCCACGATAAGCCGCAGGTAGGGTTCCGTATTCGATTTGCGCACGTTGAACCACCCCTCCGCATACTCTACGCGGATGCCGTCCATCGTCTCGCGCCCCGTTTCGGGCGGCAATTCCTTTTCCGCGACGGCGAGGATGCGCGCGATCGCCGCGTCTTTGTCCGCGACTTTGAAGTTGAGTTCCCCCGAATTCGCGTAGCGTCGGGCGACAGGGGCGACCATCGCCGAGAAAGACTGCCCTTTCGCCTTGGCCAAAGCCGCCTCGCCCAGAATGCGCGTCGCGGCGAGAACGCCCGAGTCGCACCCGGCGAATTCGCGGAAATAGTAGTGTCCGGCGAGTTCCCCGCCGCACAACGCGTGGACTTTCCGCAGGATGGGCTTGGCGAAGGCGTGCCCGACCGGCACCATGACAGGTTCGCACCCCATCTCCCGGATGGCCTCGATCGCCGCGCGCGAGGTGCGGACGTCGTGGATGATGCGCACGGGATTCTCGGGCGGCGCGGTCCGCAGCGTCGCCTGCGCCACGAACGGAACCAGGTAGTCCGGCTGGACGAATTCCCCGTTTTCGTCCACGAACATGGCGCGATCGGCGTCCCCGTCGAAGATAACGCCGCAATCCAGCCTGTTTTCGCGCACAAACGCCGCGATTTGCGCCCGCGCCTCGGCCTTAAGGGGGTTCGGACTGTGGTTCGGAAAGCGTCCGTCGGGCGTCGCGTTCAGAAGCGCGGCGCCGGGGAAGAGCTCCGCCGCCAAAAGTGCCGCGGCGCCGTTGGAACAGTCCACCGCCAGGCGCAGTTCGCCGAAATCGGGCGCATGTTCCTTCTGCCAGGCGACATACCGCGGCAATGCGTCCGGAACGGGCGTTGCAGGCGGCTCGGGGGATTCGGGGTCGTAGGTTGCCGTATCGGACAGCACAAGATGTTCGACCGCGCCCAGCCCGTTCGCGTACCCGACCGGCAAGGCCGTCTTCATGGACACCTTCAGCCCGTTGTCCGCAGGCGGATTGTGCGACGCGGTGACCATGACGGACCCGTCGAAACCGTCCGCCGCGGTGAAGAAGTACACCATCGGCGTCGTGCAGTGCCCGAGATCGGAAACTTCCGCCCCGGCTTCGACCAGCCCCGCCACAAGCGCCCGCTTCACCGCGTCGCTTGTCAGCCGGAAATCCCGCCCCACCAGCCAGCGTTTGCCCGGGACGACCCGCGGCAGGGCGCGCCCCACCCGGTAGACCGTCTCCAGCGTGAAATCGGTCCCAAAGGTCCCGCGCATGTCATATGCCTTGAAAAAACTCATTTCCCGACTCCTCCTCCTTGCAAATCCGGACGCCGCTCCGCCGTCAAACGCCGCGCTTCCG
>DJRS01000162.1:2670-3357 GCA_002440145.1 Verrucomicrobia bacterium UBA6354 | reverse complement strand
CACCGTCGGCTAGCCGCGCGGATTTCTCACGCAGAGATACGCGGAGAACGCAGAGAAACAACACCCTCTGCGTTCTCTGCGTCTCTGCGTGAGATATTTCACCCTCCCCCTGCGTTCTCTGCGTTTCCGCATGAGATAATATTTCCCGCCCTCCCCAACGGCAGGGCAAGCACGCGGGCGTGAAATGTGGTATAATATCCGCATGCAAATCGAGATACTGCCTTCACTTCTCGCGGCCGACTTCGGACAGTTCGCCGCCGAAATCCGCCGTGCGGAAGCATCCGGCGCCGAAGCGTTGCACTTGGATATCATGGATCCGCACTTCGTTCCGAACATTTCGTTCGGGCCGGACGTGGTGGCGCTCGCCCGCAAGACGGCGCCGGGCTTTCGCCGCAACGTGCATCTGATGATGTCGCGGCCGGACCTCTATCTGGAGAGATTCGCCGCGGCGGGCGCGCAAACGCTGCAGATACACATCGAGGCGGACTGCGATCTGCACACGGAGCTGGGGCGCATACGGGCCTTGGGGCTCAAGGCGGCGGTGGCGCTGAACCCGGAGACGCCGGTGGAGATTCTGGCGCCCTATCTCGACGAGGCCGACGGGTTTCTGGTCATGACGGTGCATCCGGGGTATGGCGGACAGACGTTCATCGACGGGTGCGTGCCGAAAATCGCCTGGCTGCGCGC
>DJRS01000162.1:0-2526 GCA_002440145.1 Verrucomicrobia bacterium UBA6354 | reverse complement strand
GGCGCACGGGAGGCTTTCGCATGCGCAAGATAGTTTTGGGCGTGACCGGTTCCATCGCCGCGTACAAGGCGGCGGAACTCGTGCGGCTTTTCGTGCACGCGGGCGACGAGGTATGGGTCGTCATGACGGAGGCGGCGACGAAATTCGTCGCGCCGCTCACCTTCCGGACGCTTTCGCGCCATCCGGTCGGAGTGGACGAATTCGCCGAGCCGGCGGAATGGAAGCCCGCGCACGTTTCGCTCGCCGAGACGGCGGATCTCGTGCTGGTCGCGCCGGCGACCGCCAACACGCTCGCCAAGATGCGCGCGGGCATCGCGGACAACTATCTGCTTTCGACGGTGCTGGCGGCGAAAGCGCCGGTCGCCGTCGCGCCGGCGATGAACACGGGCATGTGGGAAAACGCCGCCACGCGGGAGAATCTCGCGGCGCTCGCGGCACGCGGCGTGCGGATCGTCGCGCCCGAATCGGGCGAGCTGGCCTGCGGTGCCGCGGGGGCCGGGCGGCTCGCCGCGCCGGAGACGATTTTCGCCGCGGTAAAGGATTTGGGCAGATGAGATCCGGTCAAATGAAGAAGACAGCCGTCGTCGTCGTGCCCACCTACAACGAGAAGGACAACGTCCGTCCGCTCGCGGAAGCCGTCCGCGCCGCGGTCCGGCCACTCGCCGATTGGGACGTCCGGCTGCTCTTCGTGGACGACAATTCTCCGGACGGGACGGGAGCGCTCGCGGACGCGCTGTCCGCGGCGGACGGACGGGTCCAGTGTCTGCACCGCGCGAAGAAAGAGGGATTGGGGCGCGCGTACGTGGCCGGGTTCCGGCAGGCGTTGGCCCTGGGCGCGGACCGGGTGGTCCAGATGGACTGCGACTTCAGCCACGATCCGGCGGCACTCCCCCGGCTTTTGGCGACGGACGCCGATCTGGTCATCGGTTCGCGCTACGTCAAGGGCGGCGCGACGCCGGGGTGGCCCCTCGGGCGGCGGCTGATTTCGCGCGCGGGCGGGCTGTACATCCGTTTGACGACGGGGCTCCCGGTCCGCGATCCGACGGGCGGCTACAAGTGCTGGCGCGCGGACGCGCTCCGGCGGCTGGGACTCGAGACCGTCGAAAGCGCGGGCTACTCCTTCCAATTGGAGATGAACCATCGCGCGTGGCGGGCCGGGTGCTCCATCCGCGAAATCCCCATCGTCTTCCCCGACCGGCGGCGCGGGGAATCGAAGATCACGCCCGGAATCGCCGCCGAAACGCTGAAAATCGCATGGAAACTGAAAAGAATATGAACGGAAAGAAAACAAAGCCGCTGTTTCTCGTCCTGTCCGCGCCGAGCGGATGCGGGAAATCCACGCTGGTGGACATGCTCCTGCAGGAGTATCCGGACTTCGTGTACTCCATCAGCTGCACGACGCGCCCGCCGCGCGGGCACGAGGAGGACGGGGTCGACTACCACTTTCTGACGAAGGCGCGTTTCGAGCAGCTCATCGCCGGGAACGCGTTCATCGAGTACGCGAAAGTGCACGACAACTACTACGGGACGCTGAAGGCGCCCATCGAGGAAGTGCTCGCCGAGGGCAACTCGATGATACTCGACATCGACGTGCAGGGCGCGGCGAAAGTGCGCGAATACGTGAAAAGCCTGCCCAACACGGACGCGCTGAAGATCGGCTACGCGGACGTTTTCATCCTGCCGCCTTCGCTGGAGGAATTGCGCCGCCGGCTGGAGGGGCGCGGAACGGACACGCCGGCCGTCATAGAGAAGCGCCTGGCGAACGCCGAGGGCGAGATGGCGCGCGCGGGCGAGTACATGTACCGCATAACGAACGACGATCTCGGGCAGGCGTACAAGCGTTTCTGCGATTTGATAGACGCGCTCAGCGGACGCATGTAAACGTCCCGGAAATATGGTATAATATAACGGTCGCCATTCGTGGCGGCGAACATTCCATGATAAACTCTACGGAAGAAGCAAAGAAATGAACTATAGATACACGTGCCTGAATCCGATCGCGGACTGCGGGCTCAAGAATCTGGACGACCGGTACGTCCGGACGGAGAAATTCGAAGAGGCGGACGCCGCGTTCGTGCGCAGCGCGAAGATGGACGAGCTCGCGCCCGGCGCGAACCTGCTCGCCGTGGCGCGCGCGGGAGCGGGCGTCAACAACATTCCGCACGCCGCCTATGCCAAGAAGGGCATTGTCGTGTTCAACACGCCCGGCGCGAACGCGAACGGCGTGAAGGAACTGGCGATCGCCGCGATGCTCCTCGCCAGCCGCGACATCGTCGGCGGCATCGAGTGGGTGAAGGCGAACGCCGCGGATCCCGCCATCGGCAAGGCCGCCGAGAAGGCGAAGAAGGCGTTCGCGGGCACGGAAATCAAGGGCAAGAAGCTGGGCGTCATCGGGTTGGGCGCGATCGGGCAGAAGATCGCGAACGCCGCGGTCGGGCTCGGGATGGAAGTCTACGGGTACGATCCGTACCTGTCGGTCGACGCGGCCTGGAACCTGGACCACGCGGTCCGGCACTGCAAGAACGT
>DJRS01000137.1 GCA_002440145.1 Verrucomicrobia bacterium UBA6354 | reverse complement strand
TACATTTTCTACATATTCTACATGGTTAATTAACCCGTGCGGGCGGCAGGGACTGCCGCCCCTACCGTTGGACGGTCCACGGCCCCATCTGCATTCTCTACATTTTCTACGCGGTTAAATTATTCTCTACACGCCCCCTACTCTGTGCCTCTGTGTTAAACCTAAAAATCGCAGTTGGAAGGCTGGAATCTAGGCGGAGGACTTTGTTTAAAATGGCAAGCGGATTTTCCGTCCCAGTCCCCCGGGTTGGGCGGAATCATCCGTCCAAGGGTTCCGTACGCACAAATGCCGCGAGGGCGTCTTGCCAGGCGGGGGTGCGGTAGCCGAGGAGATTGAGGACGCTTTTTTTGAGAGCCGAGTTCGCCGGTCGCGGAGCCGGTCGCGGAAACTCCGCCGTCGTGCAAGGCACTATCTCGCGCGTAAACGCCGGCACGAGGCGCTTGATTTCGCATGCAAGGCCGTACCAGGTGCATTGCCCCTCGCATGTTCCGTGCACAATGCCGCTGACGTCAGGTTTCGTCAGGAGAAACGCGATCACGTCCGCCACCACATCGCAGCTCGTGGGATTGCCGCGCTGGTCGTCCACCACCTTGAGGGGGGCGCCCGGCCGCGCGCCCAATTTCGCCATCGTATGCACGAAACTGGGGCCGCCCGCCCCGTACAGCCAGGCAATGCGCAGGATGACGGCGTCGGGCAGAATCATCTGGATCATCTGCTCGCCGGCGAACTTGGACGCCCCGTAGACCGTCCGCGGACGCGGCGTATCCAGTTCGCTCCAGGCCCACGGTTCACTCGGCGGTTCGCCCGAGAAGACGTAGTCCGTCGAGATGGCGATCAAGCGGGCGCCGCAGATTTTCGCCGCGAGAGCGACGTTGCGCGAGCCGTCCTCGTTCAGGCGAAAGGCCCGGGTGCGGTCGGTTTCGCAATCGTCCACTTTTGTCATCGCCGCGCAATGGATGATGACGTCCGGCGCGGCCGCGGCCGTCTTTTCCGCGAAAGCCGCGTCGTCCGTAATATCCCATTCGGGCAAGTCGGCGACGACTATCTCGTCCGCGGCAAACCGCCGCTGGAGCGTGCGCCCCAACATGCCTTTGCCGCCCGTAATCAGTATCTTCACGTTTCTCCTTATGTTTTCGACGGACTACATTATAGCATTTCCGGCTCGGGGGGACAATAAAAGAAGGAACTGGCTGGCGGGGGGAGGCCGTTCCGGTGCAAGGGCATAGGCGTTCCGGCGCAACAGGGGAAACCTTCCGCATTTCCTGCATTTCGCGCACGGTTGATAGCCCACGCGGGGAAACAAAAAGGAAGCGCCGCGTTCGCGGTGCTTCCCTTTCTTCTTTCCGTTCGACGGACGGCTTACTTGTTCGTAAGCGCCGCGACGCCCGGGAGGATCTTGCCTTCGAGGAATTCGAGCGAGGCGCCGCCGCCTGTCGAGATGTGGGACATCTCGGCCGCCTTGCCGCTCTTCTTCACCGCGCTGACGCTGTCGCCGCCGCCGATGATCGAGATGCCGCCATTGGCCTTCACGCCGGCGACCGCGTCGCACACGCCGAACGTGCCCTTGGCGAAAGGCGGGAATTCGAAGCAGCCCATCGGGCCGTTCCACACGACCGTCTTGGCCGGCTTGATCGCCTCGGCGAAAAGCGCCACGCTCTTCGGGCCGATGTCCAGACCGAGCCACCCGTCCGGGATGTCGCCCTCGCACACCTTGATTTCGACGTCGCTCGCGTCCTTCTCGGCCGGGAACTTGTCGGCGATGACGCTGTCGACCGGCAGGAGAATCTTCACGTTCTTGGACGCGGCTTGCGCCAGCATTTCCTTGCAATACGCGACCTGATCGTCTTCGCAAAGCGAATTGCCGATCTTGAAGCCCTGCGCCTTCTTGAAGGTGTAGGCCATGCCGCCGCCGATGATGAGCGTATCGACCTTGTTGAGGAGATTCTTGACGACCGCGAGCTTGTCCGAGACCTTCGCGCCGCCGAGGATCGCCACGAACGGGCGAACCGGGTGCTCGACCGCGTCGCCGAGGAACTTGAGTTCCTTCTCGAGCAGGAAGCCCGAGACCGCCGGCTGGATGTAGTCCGCGATGACCGCCGTCGAAGCGTGGGCGCGGTGCGCCGTGCCGAACGCGTCGTTGCAGTAGATATCGCCGTAGGAGGCGAGCTTCTTCGCCATTTCCTGGCGCGCCGCCTTGAGCGCCGCCTTCTGGGTCTGGTACTCTTCTTCGGTGAGGTGGATGCCCTTCTTCTCGTCATCCTTCTTCACCTTGCCGTCTTCGGCCTTGTAGAAGCGCGTATTCTCGAGAAGCACGACTTCGCCCGGCTTGAGCGCCTTGACGATATCGTCCGCCGCCATGCAGTCCGGCGCGAACTTGACTTCCCGGCCGAGCTTCCTGGAGAGCTCTTCCGCGACCGGCTTGAGGCTGAACGCCGCCTCGTAGCCCTTGCCCTTCGGGCGCCCGAGGTGGCTCATGAGCACCAGGCTGCCGCCCTGCTCGAGCACGTACTTGATCGACGGAAGCGCCGCGACAATGCGCGTGTCGTCCGTGATCTTTCCGGAACCGTCTTTCGCCATCGGCACGTTGAAGTCGACGCGCATCACAACGCGCTTGCCGGCGAGCGACACGTCGCGGAGAGTCATCTTGTCCATTTCTTGCACCTCTTTTCAGACGGACGGCGCAGCGGCCATCTTGTTCACTTTCAATTGAGCGCGGCTTTTCTTGCGATCCGCCGTGTTCTTCTTGATAATGCCCTTCTTGACGGCCTTGTCCAGACCGGAGACGAACTCCTTGAACTTCTTCTCGGCAGCGTCCTTCTCATTCGCTTCGGCCGCCTTGAAAAGCTTCTTGTGCGCGTCGTGAAGCTTCGCCTTCGCGACGGAATTGCGCTTGTTCGCCTTTTCGTTCTGACGATCGCGTTTACGTGCGGCGCGACCACCTTTGATATTTGCCATGTTGTTCCAACTCCTGTTTTCGGGATGTTACGAGCACATATTATACACTTTTCTGACCGTACTATGCAAGCGGAATATTGCGGAATCGCGAATTTATCCGTTTTTGCACCTTTCCCGCGCCAGCCGGACGCCCTGCCGCCGTCCGGCTCAGTAGGTTTCGCGCAGATGGGTGACGCGCAGAGCGCGCCGGAAAGCTTCCGCCGAGACCGGCTCCTTCGCCTTGAAGCGCAATTTCCGCGGCCGGTCGGGCAAAAGCGTGAAGGCGTTGTCGCCGAATTCGCCGCGAATGCCGGGCACGGACAGCCAGACGAAGAAAGCGGCTTTGCCGGTCGCGAGCTCCACGTCGAACACGCCGGGCTCCGCCCCGTTCTCCACGGTGGCGGAAACCCGGGTGCGCGGCAGATCGTGGTTCTTGAAACTGTCGAAGAACCAATCGTTCTCCGACACCGCCGCCCCCGCCTCGAGCCGCAGGGAGAGGAACCCGTCCTCCCGCCGCGGCTGCACGTCCAGCGTCTGCACGCAATTGGGCGGCAGCACGACCGGCCGCGTCGCCGTCTTCAGGACGCGCCCGTCGTAATCCCGGACGGAAACCGTGAGCTCCGCCGAAACGGGCGCGAACGTATCGTTGAAACCGACGACCTTCGCGACGCCATTGCTCCCCGGCACGGCGGCGACGGCGACAGGCGCGTAGAAACGCCGCGCAAAGTGCTGGAGAGGCTTCCATTTGCCGCCGTATTCCAGGGAGCTCCAGCTCGCCACGGGCCAATTGTCGTTCAGCTGCCAGAAGAGCGTGCCCGAGCAGCGCGGACGTTGGGCGCGCCAATTCTCGATCGCCGTTTTCATCGCGATCGCCTGCTGGATCTGCGAAAGGTAGAGTATGGCGTCCGTTCCCTGCGGGAAGCGGAAGTAGCGCGCCATCGTCTCCAGCATGCGCGCATTGCCGCCTGCGTTCTTCTGGTGCCACTCGAAATCGGGCGAGGTCGGGTTCACGTCCTCCGGAAGGCAGAACGTCTCGGCCGTTTCGCGCGAGGGGAAGCTCTGGTAGCCGAATTCGCTGCAGAAGCGCGGACGGTACTTGTAGTAGTTCTCGAAACCCTTGTTCTCGTGCCAGACGGTCCAGTTGTGCATATCGCCCTTGGAGTCGTCGTGCCAGGCGTCCGAGTAGTCCCCCGGCCCGGCGCAGGGCGAACTCGGCCAGAAGAGGCGGTCGGGGTCGTATAGCGCGACCGCCGCGGCGGAGACCTCCTGGCGCTTCTCCAGATTCTTCCGGTTGGCCGCCTTCACCTCCGGCGGATCTCCGAACCAGTTGAGCGCGCCCACGCATTCGTTGTCACCGCACCAAAGGGCGATGCAGGCGTGATCGCCCAGGCGGCGGATCTGGTGCGCGAACTCCGCGGCGATATCGTCGAGGAACGCCTTGTCCCCCGGGTAGACCGCGCAGGCGAACATGAAATCGTGCCAGACCAGCAGCCCCAATTCGTCGCACAGATCGTAGAAAGCGTCCTTCTCGTACTGCCCGCCGCCCCACACGCGGATCATGTTCATGTTCGCCGCGGCGGCGCTCTCCAGCAAATCGCGGTACTTCGCCGGCGTCTGCCGGTTCTCGAACGCGTCGCACGGTATCCAGTTGGCGCCCTTCATGAAGATGGAGCGGTTGTTCACGCGGAACGAAAGCGCGCCGCCCGCCGTCACGACTTCGAGCTTGCGAAGCCCGATCCTGCGCGTCACCTTCTGTCCGCGTATGTCGACGGTGAAGGTGTGGAACTTCCGCTCGCCGGACCCGTTCGGCCACCAAAGCGGCGGATTCTCAACCTCCAGCGTCCGGTGTTCCTGCGTGCCGTCTTCCATCCACGCCGTCACCTCGAGCGTGCAACGCGACAGGTCGTCCGCCCACTTCTGCCGCGTGCGGACGTAGTCGATGCGGTCGCCGTCGGAGGCGATCAGCTTCACGGGGCCGCAGAACCCGGCGATCATCTGCGCGGGGCCCCAGTCCCAGCCCGCATGGCACGCCGGCTTGCGGATGAGCGCCTGGTTCTTGCACCACGGCACGTTGGACATGTGGCATTTGCCCGTCTGGGTCTTCGCCCTTTCGTCCGCCACGCGCCAGGCACTGGCGAAGACGCCGCGCATCTCGTTCCGTCCCGGCTTGAGAAATGGTTTCACGTCGAAATCCCAACGGCGGAAACGGTTGGACGTCGAGCCGACTTTGGTTCCGTTCACGTACAGCGTGCAGAACGTGTCGCAGTCCTCCAGGCGCAAAACGACGCGCGCATGGGCGAGCATTTCGGGCGAAACGTCGAAGACGCGCGACACCGTCCAATCCTCCTTGGCGACCCATTGCGTCTCGATCTCGTTGCGACCCCAATATGGATCTTTCATCAGCCCGGCCGCGAGAAGCGCCGAATGCACGCCGCCCGGAACCTCTATCGGGCAGACCTCGACCGTTTCGTTTGTCGCGTTCGACAGCCGCCAGACACCCGACAGATCCTGCTCGACAACCGCCGCGGACACACTCTGCATCCACAGCCCCGCACCCGCACACAGGGCGATGGCGGCGCATCCCAGTTCTTTCTTCATATCGCTTTAGGACTCCTTTCAAGACATTGCTGAATTCATTATACCATATTGGAGCACGAAAACACAAGCGCGCATGCTTTCGCGGACATGTCGGCCGACAATGGCCCTGTACAGAAGCAAACGCGGTTTTCCTTTGCGTTTGCAAGCCTGTCCTGACAGACGCCGCGCCGGGCGCCGCGGACAGAATCCGGGAAATTGAGAACGCCCAACGTTCACGGAACGCGCGGAAAGAAAACTCCGGCGGGCGTGCCCCCCCCCCCGGAGTCCGTCCCGCGATGTCGCGAATCAATTCTCGGCGTAAGCCCCGAGAAAGACGAAATGCTCGATTTCCGGATCTAGCGACAACTCCGACAACAGGCACAACACCCGCGGATCGGTCGGGGTCGCGTCGAAGTCGAACGTAAAGCGGAACTCGAAATCCATGCCGGGGATGGGCCGCGATTCAAGTTTGGAGAGATTGACGTCTATGGACGCGAATTTGGAGATGATCGCATTCAGCGAGCCCGGATGGTGTGGCAGGGTCAACATCAGGCTGAGCTTGTTCGCGTCCGGATAGATCTCCAGGTTCTTCGAAATGCAGATGAAACGCGTATAGTTGAACGCCGCGTCTCCGATATCCTCGGCTATGACCGAGAGCCCGTACAGCTCGGCGCAGGCGCGCGAAGCGATGACGGCCGCCTCCTTGCATCCGCTCGCGGCGAGTTCCTTGGCCGCGCGCGCCGTGTTCGTCCCGGGAACGACGCTTATGGCCGGATGGCTCTTCAGGAAGTTCGTGCACTGGGCTATGGCGTGCGGATGGCTGGAAACGGTTTTGATGTCCTCCAATCTCGCGCCGGGCACGGCCAAAAGCACGTGATTGACCTTCAGTCGGAGCGCGCGCACGATATGGAAGCGGTGCTTGCACATGAGGTCGTAGACGGCGGCCACGGTCCCCGCGGCGGAATTCTCGACCGGCAGGACCCCGTAGGGGCAATCGCCCTTTTCCACGGCCTCGAACACGCGCTCGAAGCCTTCCACGAACCGGATCGTCGGGAAGCGGAAGAAGAGGGACGCCGCCTGCTGGGCGTAGGCGCCCTCGACGCCCGGAACCGCCACGACGGCCCGCGTGGGGAAGTGTGCGGGTGTCGCCGCGCGAGCTGCCCGAATCGTCCGCACAAGAGGCGAATCGCCCTTCAAGAGGACGCGCTGACGCGCCTTTGAAATGTTGAAAAGCGTGGAAAAGAAGAGACGCGCGTCATTCTCGTACTCCGTCCCGACTTCCTCGGCGACGTGCGAGAGAATCGCACGTTCCCGGGCGGGATCCGTGATCGGCAGCCCCATCTCGCGCTTGGCCGCGGCGACTTCGCGCGAGACCTCCAGACGCTCGAGGAAAAGACGGACGAGCTGTTCGTCTATGGCGTTGATCTTGGCGCGCGCCTCTTCCAGCTTGGTCATAGGGCCTCCACAATCGCCGCGCCCATCCCGGACGTGGAAACCGAAGCGCCGCCCGCGGCGATATCCGCCGTGCGCACGCCCTGGGCCAGGACCGTGCCGACCGCCTGCTCGATCGCCGCGGCCTCGGCCTTCAATCCGAAGGAGTGGCGCAGCATGAGCGCGGCCGAGAGAATCGTCGCGATGGGGTTGGCGATGTTCTTGCCGGCGATGTCGGGCGCGGAACCGTGGATGGGTTCGTACAGGCCGTGTCCGCCCGTGCCCAGCGAGGCGGACGGCAGCATGCCGATGGAGCCCGTAATCTGAGAAGCTTCGTCCGAAAGGATGTCGCCGAACATGTTCTCCGTCAAAAGAACGTCGAAATGCGCCGGATCGCGCACAAGCTGCATCGCGGCGTTGTCCACGTACATGTGGTCCAGCGCCACGTCCGGATACTCCGCCGCCCCCAGACGGGACACCGTCTCCCGCCACAGGCGGGACGTCGCGAGCACGTTGGCCTTGTCCACGCTCGTCACGCGGCTTTTGCGCTTGCGCGCGGCTTCGAAAGCCAGTCGGGCGATGCGTTCGATTTCGGGGACCGAGTAGGCCATCTTGTCGCACGCGCTCTGGCCGTCCGGCGCGGTTTCATGCGCGCCGAAGTAGATTCCGCCGATGAGTTCGCGCACGACGAGCACGTCGATGCCCGCCGAGACGATCTCCGGCTTCAACGGGCTCGCCCCCTTGAGCGCGTCCCACACCTTGGCCGGACGCAGATTGCCGAAGAGCCCGAGCTCCTTGCGCAGCGTCAGAAGCGCCCGCTTCTCCGGACGCTGGGGGCCGGGCAGTGCGTCCCACTTCGGACCGCCCACGGCGCCGAGCAGCACGGCGTCCGCGGCTTTGCACGCCGCAAGCGTCGCGTCCGGCAGGCAGTCGCCGCACAGATCGTACGCCGCGCCGCCGACCGGATATGTCGTCAGGTCGAAATCGTGCCCGAACTTCCTGGCGACGGCGTCCAGAACCTTCACCGCCTCGCCCACAATCTCCGGACCGACTCCGTCGCCGGGGATGACCGCAATCGTCTTCTTCATTTTCTGCCTTTCAGATAGGCCGCCAGACCGCCCGCCTTGATGAGTTCGCGCATGAACGGCGGGAACGGCTCCGCGGCGAAACGCGCGCCGGTCGTCTCGTCGACGATCGTGCCCGAATCGAAATCGATCGAAACCTCGTCGCCATTCCGGATGGCGGCGGCCGCCTC
>DJRS01000134.1:15966-16208 GCA_002440145.1 Verrucomicrobia bacterium UBA6354 | reverse complement strand
TGCGTGACGCCACGAACAGACGGAATTCTCGTGCCCATGAGAAAAGATTCCCGTGCCCATGAGAAAAAAGTCTCATGGGCACGAGAACGGATCATCTGCAGACGCGAAAACGCCCGTTAGTTTGCGTTTTCAATCGAAATCCGCCGTAAAATAGGTAGATAGCGGTTGAAAATCGGCGCTCTCCGGTCTATCCGCCCTCGTTTCGCCCGCCGGGAACGCTCCAGACGGGGGTCCAAACGCGC
>DJRS01000134.1:0-15842 GCA_002440145.1 Verrucomicrobia bacterium UBA6354 | reverse complement strand
GGCGTGGACGGCGTTCTTCCCCGCTCAACTGCGACGCAGGCGCAAGCCGCGACAAGAACGCGCGGGTCGACGAACGACTCCGTTTTTCGCCCGCTTGGCGAAAAACGGCAAATCCACTTCCTCCTTGAAAACAAAGGTCGCAGCCCCGATTCCAGCCTTTCAAATGCGATTTCTAGGTTGAATCCGCTTGGGGACTGCCCGTCTGCCAGGCAAAACGGACGCATTCTTTGCGCCGCGCGGCGGTTCCGGCGCAACGGGGTGGCCGTTCCGGCGCGACAAAAAGCAACCCAAGACGCGCGGAATATGGTATAATAGGAGGCATGAAAATTCTAGGAGAAAAACTGTTCGCCAAGGATGCCCAGGGACGGCTGCTGAGCCGCATCGGGACCCTCTTCTTCCGGACGCCCGGGCTTGTCACCGTTCGGGGCGTGCACGCGACGCAGCGCCTGTTGTGGATCGATACGCTGAACGCCGAACGCGCCGCCAAAGGCTTGCCGGAACTCACGCCCGAGGAGGTCGCGGCGGAGCTGGAGAATTCGGTCGATTTGATCATGACCGACGAGAACGTCTACATCCGCCCCGACCCGGAACGCATGGATTTGGCGTTCAAGGCGGACGAGGAGCTGCAGAAGTCCGTCTCCAAGCGGCGCATCCGCTATCTCAACACGCACGCGGCGAAAGTGCGCAACGCCCTGCGCGCGCGCGGCGAAAACTGGCGTATGGCGCGGCAGCCGATTTCGCAGGAGGACATGAAGCGGCTGATTCTCGATTCGCACGTCTCCATCGACCACGGGTGCATCTACTACTACAACCGCAACACCGGCACGCGCTTCCTCACCGTCGGCGGCTACGCCGAAATCGCCAAGCTGCCCCCGGCGGAATTCCGCGCGCAGATCCGGGAGGTCGTCGCGCTTTTCTCGCGCCGCAACCGCATGGGCAACCCGGAGGCGGAAGTCTTCCCGACGTCCACGCCGATCGAAATCGCCAAATCCATCCGCAGCCTCGACATCGACCGCCTGACGGACGAGGAGCTCCGGCGGGCGACGGACAAGATCGACCGCGAATGGCGCATGTCCCTGCCGGCCGACCTGCGGGACGAAAACGTGGAGAATTTCGCCTGGCGCAACGCCATGTGCGCGGTTCTGACGCGCGTGTCGAGCGCGCCCGAGATCGACGGCAGCGAGCTCATCCAGGGGCTGTCGCCGGAATTCTTCCGCCAGATCGAATGGCTGCCGGGCGCGCGCATCGACCGCGGCGAACTCATCTTCGACCCGCTGTGGGACGAGTATGCCCGCACGCGCGACCCCGAACTCGGACAGATTTGCGATCCGCGCGTGCGGAACATCATCTTCAACTTCATGCGGTTCTACCGCGATCTGCAGTACGTGAACGTGGGACGCATCGCCAATTCGCTCTCGCGCCGCCCGAACGCCGAACAGCACCGCGGCTCCGTCTACATCCTGCAGCTGAAGGAAGCGAGCCGGCTCGACCCGTACGTCGCCATCATCCGCTTCCAGAAATGGGGCGTGGCCGAACATCTGGACGAAGGCAAGGACCTCCTGCAGTCCATCCTGGAGGCGAACGACTATTCGGACTACATCATGGACCGCCGCCTGATGTGCCAGCAGCTGGGCATGAACCTGCCGCAGTACGTGGGGTCCGGGCAGTTCGCGGAGCCCTACCACGGGCGCAACCAGTACAACGGCACGACGGTGCGCGCCTACTACTTCATCCGCGCCTACATGTCGGGGACGGCGTCGGACAAGGTCCCTGTGGCGAAGTTCCGCAATCCGGCGTACGCACTGAAGTTCGCCCGGCTCATGGGCGGCGCGGCGGCTTTGGACATGATCGTCGGGCGGCTGGCCACGAAGAACGGCGAGAACATCTTCGACTGCAACTACGAGATCGTGCAGCAGGGGCCGGACGGACTGCCGGAGCATGTCGCGGTCACGGACCATGCGGGCACCTTCGTGGGCTATCTCAAGACGTTCGAGGAGCTCGTCCCGCCCTATGCGAACGTAGTGCGGCGGCGCGTCCCCTACCTGGCGGACGTGCGGGCCTTCGCCCAGGCGTATGTCACGGGCTTCAAGGACAAGCTCGCCGAAGTGCGCGGCAAGTACCTCGAGCGCCGCCGGGCGTTCGACGACCTCCTGGTGCACCGCCCGTTCGACGCGGCGGGCTCGGGCGCGTACCGGTGGGCCAAGACGCTGGAACGCCTGGCCGCGTGCGACCCGGAGGAGGTCGCGTCGCTTCTGGAGAAGGCGATCGACGCCTGATCGCATCCGCTGCATATGTGGAAGTACGTCGGCAAGCGCATGCTGCAGGTCGTCCCGACGACGTTCGGGATAGTGGCGCTTGTGTTTGTGCTTTTCAACGTCGTCGGCGGGTCGCCGGCGGAGGCGCTTCTCGGCAAGAACGCGACGGCGGAATCCATCGCCGCCTTCAACCGGCTGCACGGCTTCGACAAGCCGCTGATTTTCGCGTGGGATTCGCAATTCGTCGCGTTCGTGAAGAATCTGCTGGCGGGGAATCTGGGCTACTCGGTCGAATTGAAGGAGCCGGTCGCGTCCGTCCTGCTCCGGGGGGTGGGGCCGTCCCTTTCGCTGACGGTGCCCATCCTCGCCGGAGGGACGATCCTCGCGCTGATGCTCGCGGCGCTTTCCGCCGCCCGGCGCGGCGGTTGGGTCGACCGGGGCATACTCGTGGCGTCCACGGTTCTCATGAGCGTCAATTACGTGGTCTGGGTCCTGGCGGGGCAGTTTCTGCTCGCGTACAAGGCGGGGCTCTTCCCGATATGGGGGTATGGCGGGGCGCAGTATCTGGTTTTGCCGGTTCTGATCGGCATCGTCAGTTCTCTCGGGGTGGACGTGCGGTTCTTCCGCACGGCGATCCTGGACGAGATCTACAGGCCCTATGTCCTCGCGGCGCGTTCCCGCGGGCTTTCGACGGCCGCCGTCTTGACGCGGCACGTCTTGCGCAATGCGCTGATCCCGATCGTGACGTATGTTTCGCTTTCCATTCCGTATCTCTTCACGGGGTCGCTCCTGCTGGAGAGTTTCTTCGGCATTCCGGGGCTGGGATCCGTCGCCATCAACGCGATCCACTCCTCCGACATGGCGGTCGTGCGCGGCGTCGTGGTGATGAGCGCGCTTGTCTATCAGTTTGTCAATCTGGCGACGGATCTCGCCTACGCCGCGCTGGATCCCCGGGTGCGGTTGAAGTAGCCTATGGCGGACGTGCGCGAGGAGTGGGCGCAGGCGCGGTCCTGCGTGGGGGATGGACGGCTATCGGTCGTCCTGCCGGTCTACAACCTGGGTTCGACGATTGCGGCGAACGTGCGCGAAATCGCCGCGCTGTACGCAAAGCACGGGCTGCGCGCGGAATTGATACCTGTGGACGACGGTTCGACGGACGCCACGCGCGCGGCGCTTCTGGCGGTAGCCCGGGAATATGACGCGGCGGATGCGCGCGCGCCGGTCGTCGTCAAGCCTGTCCTCCTGGACCGCAATGGCGGGAAGGGTGCGGCGCTGCGTGCGGGATTCGAGGCGTCCACGGGCGGGTACGTGCTGTTGCTGGATGGGGATTTGGACATCCATCCGGCGCAAACCGGGCGGTTTTTCGCTGAGATGCGTGCGAAAGACGCGGATATCGTGGTGGGATCCAAGCGGCATCCGGAATCGGTCGTGCAGTATCCCTGGCACCGGCGCATCGTGAGTTGGGCATACTTCACGCTCGTGCGGCTCGCGATCGGCTTGCCCATAACGGACACGCAGACGGGGATGAAGCTCTTCAAGCGCGGCGTTTTGGGCGAGGCGCTCGGGCGCATGCTCGTGAAAACCTACGCCTTCGACCTGGAATTGCTGGCGATAGCCCGGCAGAGGGGGGCGCGCATCGCCGAAGCGCCGGTCGTCATCCATTTCGGCAGCAAGTTCGGGGCTCTCAAACCGTCGACCGTCAAGGCGATGGCGCAGGATTCGCTCGCCGTCTTCTACCGGCTTCGGGTGCTGGATTATTATGCTTCCCGCACGGTTCCGCCGCCGCTTGCGCACAATCCCTTCGTTTCGGTCGTCATCGCCTGTCCGCACGCGAGCGCCGTTCTGGAGGAGTGCCTCAAGGGACTTTCCGTCCAGACGTACAGACATTTCGAAGTCATCGTCCTGCCGGATGGACCCGAACCCGCCCTCGAGACGGGTGGTCGCGTGTGCGTCCTCCCCACCGGCAAGGTGCGCCCGGCCGAAAAGCGCAACGTCGGGATTGCCGCGGCGAAAGGGGAAATTGTGGCGTTCATCGACGACGACGCCTATCCGGACGCCCATTGGCTGGAGTACGCCGTGCGGGAATTCGGCGACTCCACGGTCGGCGCAGTGGGCGGACCGGGCGTGACGCCGCCCGGAGACGGGTTTCTCGCACGCATAGGCGGGCGCGTCTACGACAATCTCCTCGTCTCGGGGAACTACCGCTATCGGTACAAGGCGGGCGGTATCTGCCGGGATGTGGACGACTATCCGAGCTGCAATCTTCTTGTGCGCAAGAGCATTCTCGACCGCATCAAGGGCTACCGTAAGGACTTCTGGCCGGGCGAGGACACGCTCCTCTGCAAGGACATTCTGGAGACGGGGGCGCGCATCTACTACAATCCGTGGGTGGTCGTCTACCATCATCGCCGGCCGCTGTTCGGTCCGCATTTGCGGCAGTTGGGGCGGTATGCCTTCCACCGCGGCTATTTCGTGAAGCGGTATCCGTCCAATTCGCTTCATCTGTCGTATTTCGTGCCGTCGCTTTTCGTGCTTTATCTGGCGGTTTTGGCGGCGAGCGTGTGGTTCCTGCCGGCTTGGGCGCGCGTGGCGGGGGTGGTTCCGCTCGGCTTTTACCTGGCGCTCGCGGCGCTGACGACATTCAGTGTGAATCCGCTCGTCTGGGCGCTCACGCTGGCGGGCGTCGTGGCGACGCACGTGACCTACGGGGTGCGCTTCCTGTGCGGACTTCTGGCGAAGAAGGCGCCCTGCGAGTTCATCGGAAAGGACCATGCCTGATGGAGACGTGGCACGATTTGCGTCCGGACCCGGTTCACGTGCGGCGGGAGCGCGAAAAGGCGCGCGCCCTGCGCCAGACGGACTGGTGGCGCGCGCAGCTGCAGAAGGGCGTCTGCCATTACTGCGGGCGGCGCGTCGGCGCGGCGAATCTGACGATGGACCACGTCATCCCCGTGGCGCGCGGCGGAAAGTCGGTCCGGTCGAACTGCGTGCCCTGCTGCAAGGACTGCAACAACAAGAAGAAGACCACGACGCCGGTGGAGCGCATCCTGGAGTCGCTTTTCGGACCGGACGGCGGCGCGGGAACCGTTTTTCCTGAAGGAGAAGGAGATCGATCATGAATGCAAATCTGTTGACGTGGGCTCTGTTTGTCGGGGCGGCGTATCTGATCGGGGGCATCCCGTTCGGATTTCTCATCGGCAAAGCGCGCGGCATCGACGTGCGGACGGTCGGGTCCAAGAATATCGGCGCGACGAACGTTTTCCGTTCCGTCGGCAAGAAGTGGGGGTTCATCGCCTTCGCCTGCGACGTCCTCAAGGGCCTTTTGCCGGTTCTCGCGGCGCGGCATTTCGCCGGGGGTGCGCCCGGACTGGCGCATCTCGCGCTCGTGACGGGCCTCGCCTGCGTCGTCGGGCACATGCTGACGCCGTACATGCATTTCAAGGGCGGGAAGGGCGTCGCGACAGGATTCGGCATGCTGATCGGGCTCGTGCCGGCGCTCGTGGGGGTCGCCTTCGCGCTGTTTGTCGTCGTGTTCGCGCTCTCGCACTACATCTCGCTCGGCAGCTGCACGGCCGCGGCGTTTCTCGCGATCGCCATCTGGTTCCCCATCCTGGGTTCCTCCGGCCTGGCGGACATCCCCCAGGCGGCGCTGGTCACGTTTGTCGCGCTTTTCGTCGTCTTCAAGCACCGTTCGAACATCGGACGGCTCCTGCGGGGGACGGAAAACAAGATTTACATATTCAAATCATGAAGACTTCGCAATTTTGGTATCCCCTGCCGCAACGGCTTGTCGCCCAGCACCCCGCCGCCGTGCGGGGGACGGAGAAGATGATGGTCCTGCACCGGGACACGGGCGTTCTCGAGCACCGTCATATCGCGGATATCGTCGAGTACATCACGCCGAACGACCTGCTGGTCGTCAACGACACGAAGGTCTTCCCGGCGCGTCTGCTCGGCAAGTGGGAGGATTCCGACGGCGGCGTCGAGGTTCTGATGATTTCCGCCGCGCCCGAGGCGGAAACCGTGAAGGAACTTGTCTGGAACTGCATGATCGGCTCGGGGCGCAAGTGCCGTGAAGGGCAGGTCGCCGTGTTCGGTCCGCATAACGAGTTGCGCGTGCGTCTTTTGAAGCCGCTCGGGGGCATCGGCATGTGGAAGGTCGAGTTTATCTGCGGGCGTCCGCTCATGGACCTCCTGGACGAATTCGGCCATACGCCCGTGCCGCCCTACGTCAAGCGCGAAGGTACGCGTGCGGAAGAGCTCGAGGACCGGGTCCGCTACCAGACGATCTACGCGAAGCACGTGGGGAGCGTCGCCGCGCCCACGGCCGGGCTCCACTTCACGCCGGAGATTTTCGCCGCGCTCGACGCGAAAGGCGTGAAGCGCGTCGCCATAACCCTGCACGTCGGGCCCGGGACGTTCCGGCCGGTGAAGGCGGAAAACATCGAGGACCACCAGATGGACTTCGAAGCATTCACGGTCACGCCCGAGGCGGCCGACGCCATCAACGCCTGCAAGGCGCGCGGCGGTCGGGTCTTTTGCGTTGGTTCCACGACCGTCCGCACGCTGGAGACGATCGCCAGCCGCCCGGACGCGGAAGGGCAGCCGCTCGTCGTGCCGGGCTCGGGGGCGTCCAACATCTTCATCTACCCGCCCTACACGTTCAAGGTGTGCGACTGCATGCTGACGAACTTCCATCTGCCGCAGTCGACGTTGCTGATGATGGTCTCGGCTTTGGCGGGCCGGGAACGGATGTTGTGCGCGTACGCCCTGGCGATTCGCGAAAACTACATGTTTTTCTCCTATGGGGATTGCATGCTCATCGTCTAATATGCTACAATATACGCGATGACACCTATTTTTGTACCGAAAGACCGAAAATCGCTCTTCCGCCAGTTTCTGGGCGGAATGTACGATGCCGTCGTCATAACCGACCCGAACGGACATATCCTGGAAATCAATCCGCGCGCGAAGGAGTTCTTCGGCTACGAGGAGGAGGAGTTGGTGGATCGCCCCGTCTCGTTGCTTGTCCCGGGGCTGGCCGCCGCGGTGGTGCAGCGCATCCGCTGCGGGCTCGAAGCCGACCGCCACATCATCGTCGACGCGAACGGCCGCGCCAAGGACGGGGCGAAGTTCGCCTGCGAGATCGCGGTTTCCGTCATCGATTTGGCCGACCCGGACGATTTGGTGTTCACGATCCGCAACATCGAGCGGCGCCGGAAGGTGCGCGACATGCTCCGCGCCAAGGAGAATGCGTTCCGGCTGGCGCGCGAAGCCCTGTTCGTGTGCGACGCGTCGGGGACTTTCACGTACGTCAACCCGGCGTTTTGCGAAATGTTCGGTTTCGCCGCGGAAGAGGAGGCGCGCGAACATGCCTTCGCGGAATTGATGCCGGACGAACCCCTGCCCGCCAATTTCCGCAAGGCTCTCGCGGGCGAAAAGACGACGGTGGACATTGTTTCGGAAGTGGAAGATTCGGACGCGTCCGAAGAGATCGTGGTGACGCTCGCGCCGAACATGGTCGGCCGGAAAGTCCGCGGCGTCGTGGGCAGCATTGTGAGGTCGGAATGAAAAGACAGGCTCCACGCCATGCGGCGGGACTCGTTTCGCTCGTCGTGAACAAGCCGGACGCGAAACTTCTGCAGGACTTCCTTGTCCAGAAACTGGCGCTTTCGCGCCGCACGGCGAAGGCCGTGATAGACGGGCGCAGCGTCTGGGTGAACCATGCGTGCATCTGGATGGCGCGGCACCAGTTGAAGACGGGCGATGTCGTCGAAGTCCCCTCCGCCGTGGTCAAAGGCGCCGTGAAACAGAGCGCGCGCACGACGGGCCCGGGCGCGCCTGCCGCGCCCGGGCCGGCGAAACGCCACGTCCGCGTCCTTTGGCGGGACGACGCCTATCTCGTGTGCGACAAGCCGGCGGGGCTTGTGACCTGCGACGACCCCAAGTCGGTCGAGGCGATTTTGCGCGAACAGGAGAAGATACCGACGCTGGAGGCGGTGCACCGTCTCGACCGCGACACGACGGGCTGCCTGCTTTTCGCGAAGAACCACGCCGCGCTCGTGGCGGCGGTGGAGGTCTTCAAGACGCACAAGGTGACGAAGGTCTATCGCGCCATCGCCGTCGGACGCTTCCCCTATGCGCATCTCAAGATAGAAAAGCCGCTGGACGGGCAGCGCGCCGTTTCGCAAGTCGTGCGCGAAGCGACGGGGCCGGACGCGAGTTTCCTCAAAATCAAGATCGACACGGGTCGCACGAACCAGATCCGCCGCCACTTGGCGTCCGTGCGCGCCCCCATCCTGGGGGACCGGGTTTTCGGGCTCAAGTCGGCGCGCGATCCGCGGTTCATGCGGGTTCCGCGGCAGATGCTGCACGCCGCGACGCTCGAACTGCCCAATCCGTTGAATCCGCACGAGCAAATCACCGTGCATTCCCCCTTGCCGGCGGACTTCCGCGCGACGTTGCGCCTCTTTGACATGGGAAAATGACGAAAAGGAGCGAAAAATGAAGAACAACTGCGTTTTCTGTGCAATTGCCGCGGGCGAAATCCCGTCCTTCAAGATTTACGAGGACGATTTGGTGTTGGCGTATCTGGACATCAACCCGTTTACGGAAGGCCATACGCTCGTCATCCCGAAGGCGCATTCGGAAGGCTTGCTCGACACCCCGGCGGACCAATTGGGCGAAATTGTGGCGCGCGTCCAGAAAGTCGCCGCGCACCTCAAAAAGGCGCTCCCCTGCGAAGGCTTCAACATCCTGCAGAATAACGGCGAAGCGGCCGGCCAGACGGTCAAGCATCTGCACTTCCATATCGTGCCGCGCTACGGAATGGGTCCCATCGTCTTCGAGAACAAACCGGGCGACAGGACGCATTTGGCCGAACTCGCCGCGTGTTTGCGCATGGATTGAAGGGCAAGTAGCGCGTTCCTCCCGGATTCGGGGGTAACGTCCGCGCCGGAACGCCTGTGCCGTTGCGCCGGAACGCCGCGCAGGGTATTGGACCGACGAATCCACAAAAACGCCGCGGCTCGATCGAACCGCGGCGCTTTTACGCAAGGTCGTACGCTTGTGCGTTTTATTGGATCTCTATCTTCTTTGCCTGCGTTTCGGGGCGCTTCTTGACTTCCACGGTCAGGATGCCGCTCGCCAGTTTCGCCGACAGGGTCGTGAGATCCGCCAGTTCCGGCAAATCCGCGCTCATGGCGTAGTTTGCGCGCTCGAATTCTGTCGCGACCGGACGGAATCCGGCCGGATTCTGGTATTTCGAGCGTGTCCTCAAGGTCAACGTCTTGCCTTCGACATGCAACTCCGCTTCGTCCTTGGCGATTCCGGGCAGTTCGACCTTCAGCTCGTAGGCGTCCGGTTTCTCGGAAAGCACCGCCACCGGAACCAGATATTTCTCTTCGTTCATTTCAAGTCTCCTTTCTTCTTTAATGATGAATGGTGCTCAGTCCGCGATTTCGATATGCCGCACCGTCTCCTCCACGACTTTCGGCAACTCCACGCGGAGGATGCCGTCGGTGAATTTGGCGTTGGCCTTCTCGGGATCGACGCGGAAGGGCAGTTCCAGCCGGCGGCTCCACGCCGGGCGCGTCTCGACAGTCTTGCCGGCGGCGTCCTTCACCTCGGCGGGTTTGTCCGCCACGGTGACCGCCTGGGGCTCGAGCGTCAAACTCACATCCTTGCCCGTCCGTCCCGGCAATTCCAGATCGATGATCGCCGCGTCTTCGTCCAAGAAGACGTTGACGGGCGGGAAGTGCCCGGCGGCACGCGCCCGCATGCTTTTGAACGCGCGGCTGTCGACATCCAGCAACTCGTTCAGGAACCTCCACGGATTCACATCGGCAAATGTACTCATTTTTCGTTCTCCTTTCGTCCGCTTCCAAAGCGAACACCCTCCTGAACGCACGCACCGTGCCAAGGCGGGGAATCGGGCGTTTTGGGACAAAGTGCGCCAACTTGTCCCAAAACGGGTTCGTCTGTCGCGGAACGGGCCGGCTCCTCCGGACGGGCTTCCCTTCCGAAATGCCGCGGGAGGGAGGAGGAACGCCAAAGGACTGTTCCTAGGACTAGCCTTTACAGTCTGGACGCCGCGGAGACGCAAATTCCCTATTGCAAAACCGGCGGCAAAATGGTAAACTCTTGTACCTAAACTTGCGCGGACTGTAACGACTACGGTCGGGCGGTTTGGAACAACACGCCGGCGGGAGACGTCGGCAAGAAAGAAGGTTAGAAAATGAGATATGAGCAGTGGGAGGGCTTCGTGCCCGGCGGCTGGGAATCGGATATCGACGTAGCCGACTTCATCCAGCGCAACTATACGCCGTACGAAGGCGACGAGAAGTTCCTCGCCGGTCCGACGGAGGCGACGAACAAACTTTGGGGCAAACTCCAGGAACTCCAGAAGGAAGAGCATGCCAAGGGCGGCGTCCTGGACATGGACACCGACATCGTCTCGGGCATCACTTCGCACAAGCCGGGCTATCTGATCGAGGGCCTGGAGCAGGTCGTCGGTCTCCAGACCGACAAACCTCTCAAGCGCGCGTTCATGCCTTTCGGCGGCATCAAGATGGCCGAGGAGGCCTGCGCGCAGTACGGCTACAAGCCGAACGCCGAACTCCACAAGATCTTCACCGAGTACCACAAGACCCATAACCAGGGCGTGTTCGACGCGTATACGCCCGAGATCCGCGCGGCCCGCAAGGCGCACATCATCACCGGTCTGCCGGACACCTACGGCCGCGGCCGCATCGTGGGCGACTACCGCCGCGTGGCGCTCTACGGCATCGACTACATCATCGCCCAGAAGAAGGACGATTTCGCCAACATCGGCGACGGCACGATGACGGACGACGTCATCCGCCTGCGCGAGGAAGTCGCGGACCAGATCAAGGCGCTCAACCAGATGAAGATCATGGCCGCGTCGTACGGGTTCGACATCTCCAAGCCGGCGGCGACGGCGAAGGAAGCGTTCCAGTGGCTCTACTTCGGCTATCTGGCCGCGATCAAGACGCAGAACGGCGCGGCGATGTCCGTCGGCCGCATCTCGACGTTCCTCGACATCTACATCGAGCGCGACATGAAGAAGGGCACGCTCACCGAGGCGCAGGCGCAGGAGCTCGTCGACCATCTGGTCCTGAAGTTCCGCATGGTCAAGTTCGCGCGCATCGAGAGCTACAACCAGCTCTTCTCGGGCGACCCCGTCTGGGCGACGCTCGAAGTGGGCGGCATGGGCGACGACGGCCGCACGCTCGTGACGAAGAACTGCTTCCGCTTCCTGCACACGCTGGAAAACATGGGTCCTTCGCCGGAGCCGAACCTCACGGTCCTCTACACGCGCCGTCTGCCGAAGGCGTTCCGCAAGTACGCGGCGATGATTTCGGTCAAGACCTCGTCCATTCAGTACGAGAACGACGACGTGATGCGTCCGATCTGGGGCGACGACTACTCGATCTGCTGCTGCGTCTCGGCGACGCAGACGGGCAAGGAGATGCAGTTCTTCGGCGCGCGCGCGAACCTCGCCAAGGCGCTTCTCTACGCCATCAACGGCGGCAAGGACGAAGGCGCGGGGCTGACGCCGTACGTGCAGGTCGGTCCGGAGATCCCGGTCGTCGAGGGCGACTACCTCGACTACAAGCAGGTGATGCACAACTACGACATCATGCTGGAGTGGCTCGCGGGGCTGTACGTCAACGTGCTGAACCTCATCCACTACATGCACGACAAGTACTACTATGAAGCGGCGGAAATGGCGCTCATCAACACGGACGTGCGCCGCACGTTCGCGACGGGCATCGCGGGCTTCTCGCACGTGGTGGACTCGATCTCGGCGATGAAGTACGCCAAGGTCAAGGTCATCCGCGACGAAAAGGGCCTGGCGTGCGACTTCAAGGTCGAGGGCGACTTCCCGAAGTACGGCAACGACGACGACCGCGCGGACCAGATCGGCGTGGAACTCCTCAAGACCTTCATCAAGAAGATCAAACGCCACCACACCTACCGCAACGCGGAACCGACGACCTCGATCCTCACGATCACCTCGAACGTGGTGTACGGCAAGGCGACGGGTGCGCTGCCGGACGGGCGTCCGGCCAAGACGCCGTTCGCGCCGGGCGCGAACCCGTCCTACGGCGCGGAGCAGAACGGTCTTGTCGCGTCGCTGAACTCGGTCGCGAAGATCCCGTACAAGTTCGCGCTGGACGGCATCTCGAACACGCAGACGATGAATCCGGGGGCGCTCGGCTCGACGGACGAAGAGCGTGCGGAGAACCTCGTGACGGTCATGGACGGCTACTTCGCCAAGGGCGCGCATCACCTCAACGTGAACGTGTTCGGCGTCGACAAGCTGCGCGACTGCCAGGCGCATCCGGAGAAGCCGGAATACGCGCAGTTCACGATCCGCGTCTCGGGCTATGCGGTCAAGTTCATCAACCTGACCAAGGAGCAGCAGGACGACGTGATCGCCCGCACGTGCCACGACCACCTCTAAGGTTCGCGCCATGGCACAGGGAATCATCCATTCCTACGAAACGTTCGGGGCCGCAGACGGCCCCGGCGTTCGTTTTATCCTCTTCCTGCACGGGTGTCCGTTCCGGTGCGCGTACTGCCACAATCCGGACACGTGGGCGGGCAAGCCGATGGCGACGGTTTCGGCGGACGAGGTTCTGGCGCGGGCGCTGCGGTACCGGGAGTACTGGGGCGCGACGGGCGGGATCACCGTCTCGGGCGGCGAACCCCTGCTGCAGCCGGAATTCGTCGCGGAGCTTTTCGAGAAGGCGAAGGCGGCGGGCGTGACGACGTGCCTCGACACGGCGGCGGGCCCCTTCACGCGCGAAGGCGAGAAGGGCGCGGCGTTCGCGCGGCTCTTCCGGGCGACGGACACGGTCCTTCTGGACATCAAACACATCGACGACGCGAAACATCGCGAGCTGACCGGCGCTTCCAACGCGAGCGTCCTGGACTGTGCGCGCTATCTGAACGAGACGGGGCGGACGGTCTGGCTGCGGCACGTGCTCGTGCCGGGCTACACGGACGATCCGGAATCGCTGAAGCGGCTGGCGGACTTCGTCAACCCGATGGAGAACGTCGTGCGGGTCGACATCCTGCCGTACCACACGCTGGGCGTCGCCAAGTGGCATGCGCTGAAGATTCCGTACCGTCTGGAGAACGTCAAACCGCCGACGGCGGAGAGTCTGGCTTACGCGCGTTCGCTTTTCGCGAAGGCGAGCAAGAAGTGATTGGAGGAAGATGAAGAAGGCATTGGTCACCGGGGCGGCCGGATTCTTGGGGTCGCATCTTTGCGAGCGGCTCCTCTCGGAGGGGTTCCGGGTCGTGGGGGTCGACGACCTCTACACGGGACGGCGCGCCAACCTGGCCGCCTGCGGGGCCAATCCGTCCTTTTCGTTCGTGGAAGGGGACGTGCGGCATCTGCCGGAGGTTCTGGACGCCGCCGGCGCGGGGCGCGCGTTCGACGAGATCTACAATCTGGCGTGCCCGGCGAGCCCCGTCCACTACCAGGCGCGGCCGCTCTTCACGACCGAGACGAGCATTTTCGGCGTGCTGAACTGCCTGAAACTCGCGGCGGAATGCGGGGCGAAGCTTCTGCACGCCTCGACGAGCGAGGTCTACGGCGACCCGGCGGTGCATCCGCAGGTCGAGACGTACTGGGGCAACGTGAACACGATCGGCATCCGCAGCTGCTACGACGAGGGCAAGCGCGTGGCGGAGACGCTCGTGGCGGACTCCATCCGCCAATATGACACGGACGCGCGCATGGTGCGGATCTTCAACACGTACGGTCCGCGCATGCATCCGCAGGACGGGCGCGTCATTTCCAATTTCATCGTGCAGGCTTTGGCGGGCAAGCCGATCACGATCTACGGCGACGGGTCGCAGACGCGGTCGTTCCAGTACTGCGACGATCTGATCGAGGCGTTCCGGCGGTACATGGCGCTCGACAAGGCGGCGATTCGCGCGTTCACGGCGCGGCACGGGCTCGGGGCGCCGGTCGTCAACACGGGCAATCCGGGCGAGTACACGATCGCGGAGTTGGCGCGGGAAGTCCTGCGGCAGATTCCGGAATCGCCCTCGCGGATCGTGCGCGAACCCCTGCCGGGGGACGACCCGAAGAAGCGCAAGCCCGACATCACGCTCGCGCACGAGCTTTTGGGCGGCTGGGAGCCGAAAGTCGCGCTACGGGACGGCCTCGCACGGACGGTCGCCTACTTCCGCGCACGCCCACAGGGTTGACGCCATGGCGAACGAACCGTGCGTCACGGTTGAGGAGCGGCTGGCCGCGGCGCTTCTGCTCAGCTTCGTCGGCGGCTTTACGGACGTCTACTCCTACCTCTTTCGCGGACACGTCTTCGCGAACGCGGTAACGGGCAACATGGTGTTGCTGGGCGTGAATCTGGCGGCCGGGCTTTGGACGGACTGCCTCAAATACCTTTTCGCGATCGCCGCGTACGGATGCGGCGTGTTCGCCGCGAACGTCGTGCACGCCCGGCTGGGCGGGGCGCGGCGGATTTCCTGGCACCAGTCGGTCCTGGCGCTCGAGGCGGTCCTCCTGGCGGCGGCGGTTTTCGTGCCGGTTGGCCGGGGCGACTGCCTGGTCAACGCGACAATCGCCTTCGTATGCGCCTTGCAGGTGCAGACGTTCCGCCGCGTGCGGGGGCTGCCGTTCGCCTCGACGATGTGCACGGGCAACCTGCGCAGCGGTTCGGAGGCGCTGTATCGCGGTCTGGCGGGCGAGGACGCGGCGGGGCTCGGGAAAGCGCGGCACTATTTCTGCGTCATCGGCGTCTTCATTTCGGGTGCGGTAGCCGGGGCGCTTTTGCTGAAGCGCTGGGGGGCGCCGGTCTTTATCCTGGCGCCGGCCGCCCTGGTTCTCGCGTCCGCCTTGCTGGTCACGGCGCGGCAGCGGGTTTTCCTGCGCCGTCTGCGGCGGCGGCTGGTCGCGCGGTTTACGCGTAGATGATGTCCGGCGGGGGCGGCGCGGCGAACGTGACCGTCTTGCCCGTCGCCGGATGCGGGAAGCTGATTTCCACGGCGTGCAGGAGCAATCTGCCGCGGTCGCCCTTTTGACCGTACAGATCGTCCCCGACGATGGGACATCCCAGATGCGCGGCGTGCACGCGGATCTGGTGCGTGCGCCCGGTCTCGATGACGAATTCGACCAGGCTGCGCCCGTTGTGGTGCCCGAGGACGGTCCAGTGCGTCACGGCGCGCTTGCCGTCCGGCGTGTCGCAGGCCATGCGCCGCGGATCCCAGGGTTTGCGTCCGATGGTCGTCTCGAGCGTGCCGGCCGGTTGGGGCGGACGGCCCTGCACGACGGCGAGATAGGTCTTGCGCAGGCGCGTGTGGGACTCGAAGCAGGCGCGCAGCTTCAGGTAGGCGCGGCGATTCTTGGCGAACACCATGACGCCGCTCGTGCCGGCGTCCAGCCGGTGGACGACGCCCGGACGTTCGACCGACCCCACCGTGCGCAGGGCGGGGCGCAGACGCACGAGTTCCTCGGTCAACGTGCCGCGCTCGTGGCCGGGGGACGGGTGCACGTAGCGTCCGGCCGACTTGTTGACGACGATGATG
>DJRS01000019.1 GCA_002440145.1 Verrucomicrobia bacterium UBA6354 | reverse complement strand
AACATGCGCTTGCGCAGTTCGCCGGCGGCGGCGGCCTTCTCGAGGCAAAGCACCCAATCGCGGCGATCCTCGATAAAGCGGGCCAACCGACGCGCCTCCTCCGAGCGGGCCAGCCGGTCTTCCGCGAAGGGCGTCTCCAGCGTCTTGCCGTAGGCCGCCAGGTACCCGCTCGTGACATGGAAGCCGGGCAGCGGATCGTGAAGAACGGCGGGATCGAGGTCGCTGACCAGATAGTGGAAGTGCCCAAGGGCCGCGCCGCACTCTTCCGCATGCGCCGGACCTTGCGCCACGTCGAACGCGCGCGCGGACATGATTCGCGTAATCACGCGCCAGACTTCGCCCTTCTCGTCCGTCGCACAGTCGCGGCCGTCTTTCGTTTGCACTACGCGCGGCATCTGCCAGACGCGATCGTCGCGACCGGCCCGGGCGTCCGCCTCGAGTTTCGCATGGCAATGGCGCGTCACTTCGCGCATGTTCTCCATGATCTTGCCGGGCTCGGGGAAGACGGCGCGGTTTACGCGCTGCAGAATGACCTGCGTCTCGGCGAAGGTATTGCGGTAAATGGCAAGGAAAGTGTCGTTGATGTTCCCGTTGCCGAAAGGTTTAAGCGAGACAAGCCGTCCGTCCACGTCGAATTGGCCGATAAGTTCCGCAAGATCCATATTTCATCCCCTCCTCGCCGGCTTGTTCCGGCCTATTTTTCCCGAACAGGCGCGAAATCGAGCTTGCGCCCCTTGAAGTCCACGCGCACCACGCGCACCTTCATTTTATCGCCGATCTTCCACGACCCGCCGCCGGGCGCGCTCAAACTGTGGTCGTCCGCATTGTAGCGCACGAACTTTCGCGAAAGGAGCGAAACATGCACGAGCCCCGAAGCCGCAAGCTCGGGTATCTCGACAAAGCAACCGAAGGGCAGGCATTGCGAGACGACGGCGTCATAGACGACGACATGCCGCGAGGCAAGTTGCTCCTCGAATAGCCGGTACTTCTTGATTTCCAACAGTGCGCGTTCCGCCTCGGTCGCCTTCTCTTCCATCTCGTTGGCATGCTCGGCCCATTTCGCCAGAACCTGGGGCGGACGCCGCGCCTTCGACGGCTTCTCGAGGTAGTCCGCCAACTGTCGATGGAGCGTCAGATCCGGATAGCGGCGGATGGGCGAGGTGAAATGCGCGTAAAACCGCTTCGCCAAGCCGAAATGCCCCATGGCGGCCGGCTCGTAGATCGCTCGTTTCATCGAACGAAGCACCATGACAGACAGCGTCGGATACAGCGGATTCCTTTTGATCGCCTGCAGGAAGCGCGCAAACACCTTCGGATTCTCGATCGCCCCCATCCGCACGCCCAGTCCGCGCATCTCGTCGCGCAGAATCTGGAGCTTCTCGGGATCCGGGCGGTCGTGGAAACGCGCCAGTATCTTGATGCCCTTGCCCCAAAGCTCGTGGGCGACCGCTTCGTTCGCGGCGACCATGCACTCTTCGACCATCTGGTGGGATTCGTCGTACGGGCGCGTCAAGAGTCCCTGCATCTCGCCCGTATCGTCAAGCTGCACCTCTATCTCGGGGACCTCCAAGTCGAGCGCGCCGTTGTCGAACCGTATCCTGCGCAATTGTTGCGCCAGGGAATGGATCGCCAGGATAGTCTGCCTCTCTCGCTTGCCCAGGCGCGTCTTGCGCTGCGCGATGGCATCCATCACTTGTTCATAGGTATAGCGCGCCTTGGAACGGATAATCGACTTCGCGAACGAACGCGCTATCATGCGCCCCTCGGGGTCAAACGTCATGAATACGCTGAACGCAAGCCGGTCTTCGCCCGGGACAAGCGAACAGACGCCGTTCGACAGCTCCTCCGGCAACATCGGCAGCACGCGGTCGGGGAAATAGACGCTCGTCGAACGCAATTGCGCTTCGCGGTCGAGCGCGCCGCCCGGCTTCACGAAATGGGAAACGTCCGCGATATGCACGCCCAGCACGCGATTGCCCTTGCGGTCCTTCGCCAGGGAGAGCGCATCGTCGTAATCGCGCGCCGATTCCGGATCGCACGTGAAAACGAACCGCCGCCGCAGGTCAAGGCGCTTCTCCTTCGTCCGCGCGAGCTGCGAAACGCGCCGCGCCTCGTCCAAGACGGCCTGAGGGAACCGGTCGCGCAGTTCATAGAACTTCATGACCGCCGCGGTGTCCTCGCGCGGCGTACGCCCTGGATCCGGGAACTTCACTTCATCTGCATTGCTCTTCTTCATAACGCCACGCGACTATCCTTAACGCACTTTGCGGAGCTCGTAATGGCCCGGATTCCACACGCGCGTCACCGAGCCGTCGGCGTTGATGCGATTGAAATAGGAACCCTCGACCCATACGCGCTCCGTGCCGTCCGGGTCTCCCGAAACGACCACGTCCGCGATCACCGTCTGCGACACGACCGGCTGCTGGACGACTATTGGTTGCTGGACGACGACCGGAGCCGGCTCGACGATGCGCGTCGTGCACATCGTCCGGGGCGGCGGAACGGGACGGGGCGGCCGCGTCGACTCGAGCAGAACGCCGGCGGCGAATCCGCCCGCAAATCCCGGCCAAAAGCCATGCGAACGGTGCGGCGGACGCGGATGCACACGCTCCGGACGCGGACCGAACCCCGGATCCCGCCGCGGCGGGCGGCCGGCGGGCCCCGGCCCGCGCGGGAAGGCGAATGCGCACGTAGCCACAATCAAGCTTGCGGCGAACGACAATTTTTTCAGCGTCATCTTTGTGCTCCTTTCTCTACTCTCCAGCCTACGGAGCAGATTATAGCACATTTCGCGCTTCTTGTCACTCGACCGTGACGGATTTCGCCAGATTGCGCGGCTGATCGATCTCGCAACCGCGCAGGCGCGCGACATGATAGGCGAAAAGCTGCAGGGCTATCGCAGTCACGACAGGCGCCGTATGCTCCGTCGTCGCCGGCAGTTCGATGACGTCGTTGCAATGTGCCGCGGCGGTCGCATCCCCTTTCGTGACAATGCCGATGACGGGAGCCTGGCGTGCGCGGCATTCCTGCACGTTCCCGATCGTCTTGTCCTTGCCGGGAATGTCGTTCAGCAACGCCACGACCGGCGTTTTTTCGTCCAGCAGCGCGATGGGCCCGTGTTTGAGCTCGGCCGCCTGATAGCCCTCGGCGTGCAGATAGCTGACTTCCTTCATCTTCAGCGCGCCCTCGAGCGCGGTCGGATACAGGATGCCGCGGCCGATGAAGAACATGTCCGCGGCCTGCGCATACTTCTCGGCTATCTTGGCGATCGCGTCGTTTTGCTTGAGGACTTCCGCCACACGGTCGGGGAGCGCGGTGATCTCTTCGCACAGGCGGACGCCTTCCTCGCGCGAGAAACGCCGCGTGCGCCCCAGTTTGAGGGCAATCATCAACAATGTCGTCACCTGCGCCGTGAAAGCTTTCGTCGAGGCGACGGAGATCTCGGGACCCGCATGCAGATAGACGCCGCGCCCGATCTCGCGCGCGATGGTCGAGCCGACGACGTTGCAGAGACCGACCACGAGCGCACCCTTGCGGATGGACTCGCGCACGGCGGCCAGCGTATCCGCCGTCTCTCCAGACTGGGAAACGGCCAGAACCAGATCGTCCGGCCCCACGATGGGATTGCAGTAGCGGAACTCCGCCGCCTGCTCGGGCGAAGCGGGAATGTCCGCCAAGGCTTCGATCAGATACTTGGCCGCCATGCCCGCATGAAGCGACGTGCCGCAGGCCACGATGACCGTGCGCTGGATGCTCGCAAGTTCGCGCGGAGACAGGTTGAGCCCCGAGAGGATGGCTGTCCCGTTGGCGAAATCAAGCCGACCGCGGATGGTATTGCGCAAAATCTCGGGCTGCTCGAATATCTCCTTGAGCATGAAATGGGCGAATCCGCCCTTCTCCACCGCGTCCAGATTCCAGTCCACTTCGCACACTTCGCGCGTCACGGGCGCATTGTCGAGCGTATAGACGTTCACGCCTTCCGGCGTCACGCGCGCGACGTCGCCGTCGTCCAGATAGATGACCTGCCGCGTGTGCTCGACTATCGCCGACACGTCGCTCGCCACGATCGTCGCGTCCTCGCCCACGCCGACCACGAGCGGACTGCCGCAGCGCGCGACGATCATTTCGCCCGGATGCCGCCGCGAAAGAACGGCGATGCCGTAGGTGCCGCGCACCTGTTTCAGCGCCTGCGTGACGGCGGATAGAAAATCCCCTTTGTCGAACGTGGCGATGAGATGCGCCAAAACCTCCGTGTCGGTTTGCGACACGAACACGCAACCGCGTTGCTCGAGCTTGGCGCGCAGGGCGGCATAGTTCTCGATGATGCCGTTGTGCACAAGCGCGAGATTGCCTCCGTCGGCGAGTTGCGGATGCGCATTCACCTCCGTAGGCAGGCCGTGCGTCGCCCAGCGCGTGTGGGCGATGCCAAGCTTGTAGGACGCCTTCTGCCCCTCGTTCAATTTCGCGGCGAGCTCGCGCGCCAATTCGGCGACTTTCCCCTTGCACTTGCAGACGAAAAGACCGTCCGGCGATTCAAGCGCCACGCCGGCCGAATCGTAGCCGCGATACTCCAATCGCCGCAATCCGTTGAGGAGCGGAGCGACCGCGCTCCGCGTATGGCTCGAAAAACCCACAATTCCGCACATGTCTTGTCCTCCCTTTCAGATGATTATTTGGCGCGGCGGCGGGCCATGGCCTCGTGATAGTCCGAATAGCCGCCCTCGAACCAGGTTGTGCGCCCGTCGCCCTCGAACGCGAGGATATGGGTCGCGATGCGGTCCAGGAACCAGCGGTCGTGCGACACGACCATGACGCACCCGCCGAAATCCTGCAACCCTTCCTCGAGCGAGCGCAACGTCGCCACGTCCAGATCGTTCGTCGGCTCGTCCAGAAGAAGCAGGTTACCGCCCGCCGTGAGAAGTTTCGCCAGATGCACCCGGTTGCGTTCGCCGCCCGAAAGAACGCCCACCTTCTTCTGCTGGTCGGGCCCGCGGAAGTTGAACCGGCTGCAGTAGGCGCGCCCGTTCATCATCGTCGTTCCCGCCAGATTGACGAACTCCCCGCCCCCCGTGATCGCCTCGTAGACCGTCTCGTCCGCCTTGAGCTCGCTGCGCGTCTGGTCCACATAGCTCAGTTTGACCGTCTCGCCGACCGAAAACGTCCCCTCGACCGGCTTGAGCTGCCCCGTGATCAGCTTGAACAGCGTCGTCTTGCCCGCGCCGTTTTCGCCGAACAGGCCGATGATCTCACCCGGCCCGACGGTCAGGCTCACGTCCCGCAGCGCCTGCTTGAGCCCGTAGTGCTTGCAGAGATTGTTTACTTCCAGCATCAGAATAACGCCCCCCAGACATTCAGGATTTCCTCCGGCGGCATGCAGCGCGCCGGGACGCTGTGCCGGTAGACCAGCACGAAAAGAAGCAATAGAATTGCACAGACGAGGATGCCAGCCGCAAGCGCGGCTGCGGGCATCGTCAGGCAGCGCCGGTGCAGTTCGCGGCTGCTTTTCAGGCGCTTCATGACGTAAATACTTTTGGTCTGCTGCGAAAAGGACGCGTAGTTCGCCCACACATTATAGCCGCAGACGAGCGCATAGACCCAGAAGCCCGCGAGCCGGTGCCGGATGAGCGTGTTCAGCGCCGGCATCACGGCGTCCTCCTGCAGGATCTTTATGCCGTAGCGCAGCTCATAGAGCTCCTGCACCGCCCGGCTGCAGGCGAAAAAATAGCTCGCGCCCCAGGATACGAGAAATACCAGCATGCAAAGGCCATAGCTGATGGCCATTGCGCGCAGATCGGTGCCGGGCGGGGCGTAATGAGAGAGCCGCTTAGTCCAGTTCATCCGTCAGTCCCTCCAATCCGTCGTGCGCCTGCGCGAGCGCCAGCATGACAAAGATCCCCGCGAAGAACAGCGCCGCGACCGCACTGACGACTCCGCCGCCGCTGCTGCTGCCGTAATCGATCGGCAGGAGCCGCACCACGCCCAGCGCGGTCGCGATGCACCAGAACGGGAATCGCTTCACCTTCCGGTGCTGCCGCAGCTGCAGATGCGCGGTCGAGGCGGCGAGCAGGAGCAGGAACGCGAGATTCCGCCCCAGCACATAGCCGTCCGCGAGCGGCAGAAGGCCGTGCAGCGTGCTGTTCCGGTAGAAATTAACGAAAACGCCCTGTGCGCCGCCGGAATATTCCGCGCTGCGCTGGTACAGGAGCATCAGCCCCGCCGCGCAGATGATCTGCACGCACCAGACGATCAGAAAGCAGAGAAGATCGCCGACAAAGCTCCAGAGAAATACCTGCCGCTCCGAGATCCACAGCCGGCGCAGCGTATAGCCAAAGCGGCTGTTGGAGCCAAAGCAGAAGCAAAGCAGCATCTGGCAGCCGAGGATCCCCGCCGCAAACGCAATGAGAAGCAGCAGGGAAAACCCGCCGGTATTCCCGGTGAACGTCATGCCGCCCCGCTGCACGCACCAGAAATATCCCGCCGCGTCCACCGCAGCCATGCCGAGCAGCACCAGCGGCAGCCGCCAGCCCATCGCGCGAAGGTGCAGCGCCAGTACAGAAAGGTGCTTTTTCATGTCTCTTCCTCCTTCCAGGCCTCGCCGAGCAGGCGAAGCGCTTCGTCCCGGGAAATGCCCATCTGCCGCAGCGTTCGTGCCATGGCGCGCAGCTCGTCAGACAAAACTTCCCGCCGCAGCCGCGCAAGCGTCCCGGGCGGCAACGTCATGCAGCTTTTTGCGCCTGTCCGCGATTCCATGAGCGATTCCTCCTCCAGAAGATGAAAGGCCTTCTGCACCGTGTTCGGATTGATGCCCAGAAGCGCCGAGACGACGCGCCTGGACGGCAGCTCTTCGCCGTCCGTGATCGTTCCGGCGATCGCGCCGCGCTTGATGAAATTGATGATCTGCAAATACACCGGCATCCCGTCCACCGGCCGGAACGTCTCAAACGATACCATACCGCTCACCACCGTATTACTCGTGTCATACACTTTGTGACCGTATTATACACATAATACACTTTCCTGTCAAGCCCATTCGCTTGACTTTTTCGGGGAAACCGGGTAAGCTGGAGAAAACACAAAACAGGAGACTTGTCATGTCCGACCTTACCAAGCGCGCGCTGGAGCAGTCGCTCAAGAACCTTCTTTTGCAGAAGCCCCTCAGCAAGATCACCATCAGCGACATTGCCGACGACTGCGGCATCAACCGCATGACGTTTTACTATCATTTCAAGGATATCTATGACCTTGTCGAATGGTCGTGTCAGGAGGATGCAGCCAAGGCGCTGGCCGGGAAAAAGACGTATGAGACGTGGCAGCAGGGCTTTGCGCAGATCTTTGAAGCGGTGCTGGCCAATAAGCCGTTCATCATGAACGTCTACCACTCCGTCAGCCGTGAGCAGGTGGAAAATTACCTCTATAAGCTGACGTATGACCTCCTTGAGGGCGTGGTCGAAGAGCAGGCGGCCGGCATGTCCGTCCGGCCGGAGGACAAGGCGTTCATCGCCAACGTCTATAAATACGCCTTCGTCGGCCTGATGCTCGACTGGATCAAGCACGACATGAAGGGCGAGCCGAAGCAGATCATCGACCGGCTCGACTGTGTCATTCACGGCAGCGTTGCCGCTGCGCTGGAGCGTCTCCGGCTCGATGCCCCATCAGATCCGCCCGTTTGATAAAAAACTATACAATACAGCGCCCGGTGATAAGAACTTTATCACCGGGCGTTTTCTGCTTATGGTATCTTTTTTGAACCTGTAGTATGCTCATACCATCGAAAGGGAAACATAAAGCATCGTTTCCAGACTATAGCGTCAGCTGACAAGGGCACACATGGTTTTCCCGGGCCTGAACAGCAGCTGGCTGCGTTATCCTCGTTGATGGGCGACAGCCCATCTGCCTCGTCTGCCTTGCCAGCTGCCGTCCATGCTCCGGGAAAACTCGAAGACCCGCCGGGCGCTCCGGCGCGTTTTTCGCAAGGCAGAGGACGCAGGCAGGCTGTCGCCTGTCAAGGACGATAACGCCGCGAAAGGCGGGCCGGAACGTCCTGCGGGCATGCGTGCCCTTGTCAACTGACGCTAAATGGAGGTATGAATCATGTATTATTCGAGCGGTAACTATGAAGCGTTTGCAAGACCCAAAAAGCCGGAAGGCGTGGACAACAAATCGGCCTATATCGTCGGCAGCGGCCTTGCCGCTCTGACGGCAGCCTGCTATCTTGTCCGTGACGGTCAGATGAAGGGCGAGCGGGTGCATATCCTTGAGAAGGACTCCATCCCCGGCGGCGCGTGCGACGGCTATAAGTTCGAAAACGTCGGCTACGTCATGCGCGGCGGCCGCGAGATGG
>DJRS01000018.1 GCA_002440145.1 Verrucomicrobia bacterium UBA6354 | reverse complement strand
GTCTTCGCCAGCGGATAGGCGCAGATCTGGTGTCCCTTGACGGCAATGTAGATCATGATGCCGCACATGATGCTGAGGATGAAGATGGAAAGGGGCGTGTCGTTCATCTTGGCGGCCACGAGCGTTTTCGCCTCCGCCTCGATCATGTTGTACAGGCGCGTCAGCTTGATGAGCGCCGGAACAAGCACCGCGCCCAGCTGGTTGAAGAAGAAGCAAATCAGAAGCGACACCCAGAACCGCGGCTTGTAGTCCCCGACATAGCCGACTTTGCCCGTGAAAAGCCACAGGTTCCAGTGGATGATGGCGTACAGCCCGAGCGTGAAGAACACCGCTCCGACGATGTGGAAGCTGTAGGAGTGCCCGCCCTGGCGAATCGCCAGAAAGACGGTCGCGCCCAACGCGATGAATATCCCCGCGATGAACGAACTTATCGCGATGGACGAGAGCCGACGGACAACAAACGGATGCTTCTTCATATGGATACCGATTTTGAATTGAAAGATTACCGTATATTTTATCATATTTTACGCCGAAGCGATATGGGAAAGTAGGGAAATCTGCTCCGCGGCGAATGCTCTCCGCCTCGGGGCCGACGGCAGGCGGGGCGGAAAGGCTGGCGGTTTCTGGGCAGTGAAGCCGCCGAGATAGGCGGGAATGAACGAATGCCGTATCCCGCGCAACGGAATTGCGCGTTGCAGGGGACGGATGCGTCTTGTGGGCAGGCCGCGTCCAAGAGACCGCGGTCTTCTGACCAAGAGACCGCGGTCTTTTACCCAATAGACCGCGGTCTTCTGACCAAATGACCGCGGTCTTTCACCCAATAGACCGCGGTCTCTTGAAGTTCTGTTGCACATCCGGCGCAGATGTGGTATACTACACCCTGTTGTCTATCCCTTGAGCCGGCCGCCGGCCGCGGGGGAGGGCCTGTAATAAGGAGAGAGATATGGAAGCCGAAAGTCCGATAAAATACCGCGTCATCCCATTGAAACACCCTGTGTCGGGCGAGAAGCTGCTGCGTCCGGTGGTGGTTGAGCGCCCGCTCTATTCCCTGTCGCGCACGGTGGAGTTCGCGCTGAAAGGCGGCTACATCCGCGGACAGAAGTACGATGCGATCGGAACGATTCTGGGCTTTCTGGAGGCGGTCAAGTATCTGGACCGGCAGGGCAACGCGGTTGTCGTAGACGACTGGCTGCGTTTCCACGGCGAATTGACGGGGTACGTCGACGAGGAAACGCGGCGGCTCGGTCCCGGAAACGGCTACCGCATGGTCGTCACGCCGCTGCGGAACTTCAAGGGCAAGCTGAAAGACTACGGGTTCGAGAACGCGGACAATCTGGAAGGGCGGCTGGCGGTGCAGGCGATAACGGGCAACAAGTGCCCGATCGACGTCATCCTGCCGGGCGAGCGCATCATGGTGAAGGGGCGGCATCTGCAGTATTCCGCCGCGCGCGGCGATTCCGTGACGGCGTCCTGGACCGGCGCGGACGGCGCGACGCGGACCGTCCGACTGGAGCCGGAGTGGGGGAGCGAGCCGGCGATGGACCTCGGCAAGCCGGAGGCGCTGGCGGCCCTACCCGCCGGGACGGAGGTGACCTTCACGTTCCGCATCCACGTCGGCGCGTCGGAGGACGCTCCCGAGCAAGTCGCCCGCCGCACGGTCCGCGTCGCCGAACCGTGAGGCGCAACGAACATTCCGCATAAAGACGGAGGGAGCTGCCTGACGGGAAAGTCTTGCCTGGCGACCGCTCTGACGGCGTGCGCGTGTGCGGGTGTCCGTCGGCGGGGAGCTTGCGCTCGCCTGAAGCGGAAATCCAACGGCATCAGACGCTTTCTGTCCGCCCCAAAAGTCCGGCGGTCGAAAATCGCCGTAGACTTCAACTGCGATTTTCAGGTTTAGACCACAGAATACACAGAAGGCCGCTTCGCGGCGCACAGAACACACAGAAAAAGACACACGTCCTTTCTGTGTCTTCAGTGCGCCGCCACAGGCGGCATTCCGTGTGTTCAGTGGCCCCCTTCTCCATTTTCTGCATTCTCTACACGGTTAATTACCCCCCCCCTGCTTCCTCTCTGCGTTCTCAGCGTCTCTGCGTGAGATATCCTCCTCTCCCCCCTCTACTTTTTCTACCCTGTCAACCCGTGGGGAAACGGGACCACGCTTCCCGTTGGGCGTCCCGAACGGATGCACCGTCACGGAAACCGCCGCCGAATCGCCCGCCTCCGTCGCGCAGGTCAGGGTATGCGTCCCCGCCCCCAATTCCACCACGAACGGACGGTCCGGCTCGGACCGCCCCGCCGGGTGTCCGTCCACAAACCAGTAGAACGGACCGTTCTGCGCCCCCGAAACCGCCGCGGAACAGACGACTTCCACCCCGTCCCGCCCCGGCGCGCACTCGTAGACGGCGTCCGCTTCGGGACACAGAATGCGCACGGAAGCTTCCGCGGCGGAAGCCGTCCGAACGGGTCTCCCCGCGGCGTTTCGGCGATGTGCCGCGCAGAGCGTGGCGGGGGTGCGCCCCCGGAGGGCGCGTCCTTCTTCCGTTTCGGGGCAGTCGGCCGTCGCCGCCAGCCCCGTCAGACTGCAGATTGTGCGCCGAAACACCCCCGGCGGCGCCCCGTACCACGGTCCGGACCCGGCCGGATACAGCCGCCGGGCGATCTTCCAGGCGACCGGCGCGGCGGCTTTCGCCCCCACGAGCGCCGTATCCCCGAATCCGCCGGATTTGTGTCCACACCACACGCCCACCACGTATTCCGGGTTCCAAAGCACCGTCCACGCGTCCCGGTAGGCGGAAGACGTCCCGGTCTTCCAGGCGAAACGGGGGCACGCCACGTCCGCCACATGCCCCAGCGCCGCACCCGTCCGTTCGCGGCCGGAAAGCATGTCCGCGACAAGATAGGCCGCTTCGGGCGAATAGACCCCGCCGCCATTCCGCGCGAGCGTCCCGTAGGCCCGCACGAGTTCCAGAAGCGAGACTTCCACATTGCCGATGGCCATCCCGAGTCCCCCTTCCGCCGCCTCCCCCCCGAGATGCCGGAACCCCAGCGTTCGGAGGTTGTCCGCGAAGGCGGGCGCACCCGTTTTGTGCAGCAGGCGCACGAAGGGTATGTTCAGCGAAAGGACGAGCGCGTCCCGCAAGGTGACGCGTCCCCGGTAGCGGTTGTCGAAATTGGCCGGACGGTACCCCTTGAAGGCGACGGGGGCGTCCAAAAGGCGTTCTTCGGGCGTGACCAGCCCCCGGTCGAGGGCCAGGGCGGCCAGAAACGGCTTCAAAGTGGAGCCGGCCGGACGGGGCGCGAGCGCCGTATTGACCTGTCCGTCCTTCGCCCCGAAGTAGTCCCCGCTGCACGCGAGCGCCAGAACCGCCCCGTCCGCCACGCGCAAAACGACGGCGGAGGCGGCGTACCCGCCCGCCGCGGACGCCTCGTCGACCGCCGCTTCGCAGGCGGACTGGACATCCGCCTCGAGGGGGGTAGTGACATCGCCGTGCGTGATGCCCGTCTCCTGCACGAACCAATCGCAGTAGAACGGCGCCTTGAAGGGACGGGGCGCGCGGCGGATTTCGGGGAGAACGGTCCGCGCCGCGGCGATTTGCTCGGGGGTCGCCCAGCCCAGTTCCCCCAGGCGGCGCAGCACGTAATCGCGGCGTTTGAGGGCGCGTTTCAGGTTGCGGTCCGGGCGGAAGCGCGAAGGCGCCTGCACCATGCCCGCCAAAAGCGCGGCTTCCCCCAGCCCAAGCGCCTTCGGGGACTTGCCGAACCACCCCTGCGCGGCGGCCTCTATGCCCACGAGATTGGACCCGAACGGCGCACGGTTCAGGTACTGGGAGAGAATCCAGATCTTGTCCTTCGCGCGCTCCATCTTCAGCGCCATGATCGCCTCGCGTACCTTCCAAAGGAGGGTTTTCGGGTGGGGCTTGATGAGCCGCACCGTCTGCATGGACAGGGTGGAGGCGCCCGAAATGCGCCGTCCGTAGAAGAGATTCTGCCCCGCCGCCCGCAGAATGGAGAGCGGCCGCACCCCGCAATGCGTCCAAAACGTGCCGTCCTCGACGGCTACGAGCGCACGGACAATCCAATCGGACGGGTCGGCCGTGTAATAGGGACGGCAATCCGTGTCGTTCGGCCCCAGCGTGACGCGCAGGACCTCCCCCGAACGGTCGCGCAAGACGAGTCCGCCGGGGTAGTCCGCCGCCGCGGCTTCGGGCCAATCAACGGTCCACCACAAGACGAGCGGGGGCGCAGCGAGCGCGCAGAGAAGGATTGTACATACCTTCCACCGCCGCGCCCGGCAATACGAAATCGCCCGCCGAAACCACCCGGACAGGATAGCAAATCTTGACTTCATCGCCTTTTTTCAGCGTGACTTCCTTGGAGAAAACCAGCATCCGGTCGTCCCGTGCATCCTTCCGCAGGACCCACTCCGCCGAACGGTCCCGGAAGACGCTCGGGTCCAGTTCGCTGTGGACCGGCTCGAACGCCCCGGCGAACAGGTCCTCGATCACGAGGTCGGACACCTTCCGCGTCACGGTCGTCCCGAGGGAAAGCTCCACGACGAGCATCTCCCCGCAGGCGATGTCGTCCA